>JAZKGV010000091.1:0-8422 GCA_040385725.1 Bacteroidota bacterium
GCTGAAGCAGTAAGCATTAATGGCTACGTGGATTCATTTGCAGCCACACACAATATTATACATGACAATGCCAATATCGGTATTGTGGCAGCGGGTAATTACCTGTGGGTGGAGAATGATCCTGTGTTTACCGTTACAAAAGCCAATAATTATTCAAGAAATGGTTTTATTCTCAGCAATGAAGTGTACAGGAATATATCACCCTATGCGGTATCGGCAGGTATTTACCTGGATGGTTCAAGAAATGTGCTGGTGGAGGATAATGAATCGTATGAGAACGGCGCAGGCATTTCTATTGGTAATGAGCAAGACTCCAGTATAAGCGGTTATCATACCATCAACATGAATGTGTTCAGAGAAAATTTAACTGCCGGTGTATATTATGGCAGTACCAACCATACTTCATGGGTGGAGCATTGCACATTTAAGAACAATACCATCAAGGATAATTATGTGCTTGATTCTGTGCTGAGGGCAAAGGCAAATAACCAATATGGTATTACCAATGCCTCACAACGCTATACCGAAGTGAACTTTTATCGTATCAGGAACAGTATGTTCAAGCAAAATACAATCGAGTCTATGTCGGACATTGTACTTGGTTTTTATCTTACACATTCTGCTGATACTTTGTGGTATAACGAGTATTATGTGATCAGTGAAAATGCCTGTAATGCAATATTTGTATATGATATGAACAATGATGGCTCTATCGCCGGCCCACCAACAGATTCTATTTATTTTGGATTTCATAAGTATGCATTACGTACAGGATATGATCAAAATTCTGAAACTGAAGGAGAAGAGTACAGTGCTACAGGATGTGGCAGTTCCGGCAGGCCGATGCCTTTAAATCAAATACAGGAAAACAAAGCCATTCCTATTACAGTGTATCCCAATCCTGCAACTGAAAATATTACTGTACAGTTGGGAATAAAGAATACAGGCCTGGTGACTATCACTATGGTTGATATTTCAGGAAGATTGGTATTTAGTAAACAACAGCAGTATGCTGCAGGCAAACAAAATATTATTATCTCTTCATTAAAACAGAAAGGCGTTACAGCAGGTACTTACCTGCTTAAAGTAACAACAGCAGAAGAAACAAAGCTTTCAAAAATTATTGTACAATAGTTTTCATTGGTTCTTTTTTTGACAAATGGCCGCTGCAGTAATGCAGCGGTTTTTTAAATTTTTATTGTAGCTATTGATTAACACAGTTTCTACTTGTTGCTTTTTTTGCGGAAAAAAGTAACCAAAAAAGCAGCCCGAAATCGAATACAACCCGATTTCGGGGTGGTTCCCTGATTAAGCTTCACTACTACTGTAGCTTCAAATTCGGTTCCCTGAAAAAGACTCTGATGTTGAGAGGGCATTTAACAGTGCAAGAGAAACCTTACTGATTATAAAAAAACCAAGTTCCTAAAATAAAAGGAGGCAAGCATCTAATAGAACTGCCCGATAAGCGGTTTTAGTTTATACCAGTAACTGGGTTAGCCGCCTCTTTTAGTTCGTTCCGAACGAAGTGAGGATTCAAAAAAATGCGAAGCAATATTTTTTTGAAAGAAGCAAAAGCAGTCCCGCCATGACGGGATTCCGGTTACGCTGCCTCACCGGCAGTGGAGGTGAAACCAGTTAAAAGAAAAGAGATTACGAAGAACAAAACCAAAAAGTCTGTACGCAACCGCTTGCACAAATTCTTATTCTGTCAAACGTTTGCACAACTAATTGCCAACTGCAAGCCCTAAGTTTACATAACAAACAATTCTTGTAATATGAAATACATTAACCGGAGAAACTTTATCAGTACTTCAGCTTTAGCAGGCGCAGGCCTTGCATTGATGCCGCAATCAATAAAAGCAATGGGTGCTGTTAAAAAAGAAAAAGTAAGAGTAGGCATAATTGCTGTTGGCTTAAGAGGGCAACTCCATTTAGAAGAAATGCTGAAAAGAAGTGATGTGGAAGTGATCGCCATTGCCGACCCTGACAAAGCAATGATCGCTATGGCGCAAAAGCTGGTAAAGCAATACAACAAAAAAGCACCGGTTGAATACAGCAACGGTAATGAAGATTATAAAAATTTATTAAAGAGGGATGATATAGATGCAGTGTTTATTGCATCACCCTGGGAATGGCATGCGCCACAGGGCATTGATGCGATGAATGCAGGAAAGATAGTAGGTATGGAAGTATGTGGCGCTATTAAATTACAGGACTGCTGGGATTTTGTAAATACCTCTGAAAAAACAGGCATACCCATCATGCCATTGGAAAATGTTTGTTACAGGAGAGATATTATGGCCGTACACAATATGGTGCAGAAGGGATTGTTTGGAGAGATATTGCATTTGCAGGGAGGTTATCAGCATGATCTACGTGGTGTGTTATTTAATGACGGAGTAACCCCTTACGATAGTGGTGCAGAGTTTGGTGCCAAAGGTTATAGCGAAGCCAAATGGAGGACGCAACATTATATTGACCGCAATGGAGAAAATTATCCCACACATGGCCTTGGCCCGGTGGGAACAATGATAGATGTGAACCGTGGCAACCGCCTCACTGCATTATCATCTATCGCAACAAAATCAAGAGGGTTGAACCGCTATATTAAAAAACATCCTAAAGGTGGCCCTGGTCATCCGAGTGCAAAGATCAATTACAAACAAGGCGATATTGTAACCACACAAATTCAAACTGCCAATGGCGAAACGATTGTCATTACATTGGATACATCATCACCACGTCCTTATAATTTAGGTTTCCGTGTGCAGGGTACTGACGGTATCTGGCAGGAATACCATGATGGAGATTTTAAAACCGGGATGATACATATTGATACCGTAAGTGAAAAACATCACTGGGACAATACTGAAGCATATTTAAACAGCAATGACCATCCTTTGTGGAAGCGCTATGAAAGTAACGCTGCTAACTCTGGTCATGGTGGGATGGATTTTTTTGTTGACAATGCTTTTATTGAAAGTATCAAACGTGGTGTGGAGTTTCCACTGGATGTGTATGATTTGGCAACATGGTATGCTATTACGCCATTAAGTGAGCAGTCAATTAAAGAAGGAGGTTCATTACAACAGATACCGGATTTTACAAAAGGGAAATGGCAGAGCCGCAAAAAGATATTTGGTTTATCAGATGAATTCTAGAGTACAGTGCATATATAACAGCTTTAGATTTTCTTGTTACTTTTTGCTTGCCCAAAAAGTAACCAAAAAGGTCCCCGCCATCGATTACAGCCCGATGGCGGATTGTCCCAGATTTAACTTCTGTACTTCCCGAAGCTTTGTTCGGGATTTGCAAACTGTAAACTCAAATTCAGTTCCCTGAAAGCAAAACTCTGATGACGAAAGTTGTTTGCTGAGTTGTAAGAATTAACGAAAGAGTTTTTATAGTTCTTAAAATAAAAAGAGGCTACCATTTAATTGAAGCGACTGCACAACGGTTTTAGTTTCCACCAGTAACCGGGTTAGCCGCCTCTTTTGGTTCGGTCCGAACGAAGTGAGGATTGAAAAAATGCGAAGCATATTTTTTCAAAGAGCCAAAAGGAGTCCCGCCATGGCGGGATTCCGGTTACGCTGCCCCACCGGCAGTGGAGGTGAAAACCTACAATAGCAGTAACAAAGAATAAAACAATAAGACTTAAAGTACTTGTTGAATAAATAACAAACTGTACAAGTGTGCGACGCAACAAAAGCTAAATAGAGCTACAAAAGCTTAGTCCAAAAAAATATTTATGGTCACAGAAATATTAACTCCACAAAAAACAATCTCTTTCGAAAAGATAGAGACCATCACATACCCAACAGGTGACGAAGCCTGCAACGCAGTAGCCGATGAAATTGCTGCATTGATAAAACAACGCAACCGCAACGGACAAAGAACAGTGTTAGGTTTAGCCACCGGCGCCACACCCAGGAAAGTATATGCAGCACTAATAAAACTGCACCATGAAAAAGGTTTGAGTTTTAAAGATGTAATTGTATTTAATCTCGATGAATATTATCCATTACAGCCCGATGCTATCCAGAGCTACAAAAAGTTCATGGAAGAAAATTTATTCAACCATGTTGACATCAATAAAGACAATTGTTTTATTCCCAGCGGCGCTGTATCAACAGAAAAAATAAAAGCTCATTGCGAAGAATATGAAAGAAAGATAGAAGAATACGGCGGCATCGATCTTCAATTGCTCGGCATTGGCCGCAACGGTCATATTGGTTTTAATGAACCCGGCAGCCATGTGAATTCAGCAACAAGATTAATTACGCTGGATCATCTCACAAGATTTGATGCAGCGTATGATTTTGGCCAGTTGGCCAACGTGCCTCGTAAAGCCATCACCATGGGTCTGGGTACGATATTAAAAGCAAAACGCATTGTGTTACTCGCCTGGGGCGAAAGAAAAGCAGGCATCATCAAGCAGGCAGTAGAAGGGCCGGTAACAGAATTTGTACCAGCCAGCTATTTGCAGGGCCATCATAAGGTAGAGTTTGTATTGGATGAAAGTTGTGCTGCCGAACTCACCCGTTTTAAAACACCATGGCTCACCGATGATGTGCCCTGGAACAACGGCATGATAAAAAAAGCGGTGACACATTTAGCACTGGCATTAAGCAAACCAATTTTAAAACTCACCAACAATGATTACAATCAAAATGGATTGAGTGACCTGTTGGCATTGTACGGACAAGCATACGATATCAACATAGAAGTGTTCAATCAACTGCAAAGAACCATCACTGGTTGGCCCGGCGGCAAACCCAATGCAGATGATACGCACAGGCCGGAAAGGGCAGAGCCGGCAAAAAAGAAAGTGATCATCTTTAGTCCACACCCTGATGATGATATCATTAGTATGGGTGGTACATTTCAACGGCTGGTTGACCAGGGACATGAAGTACATGTGGCGTATCAAACCAGTGGTAACATTGCCGTAGCCGATGATGAGGCATTGCGTTTTATTGAGTTTGTAAAAGACTACAACAAACAGTTTGGCATACAAAGTCCCGATGCTGAAAAGATATACGACGAAGCGCTTGCCTTTTTAAAAATAAAAAAGAATGGCGAAAAAGATATACCAGCATTAAGACAGGTAAAAGGAATCATCAGAAGGGGAGAAGCAAAGAACACCTGCCGCTATGTAGGCGTACCACAGGAAAGGGTACACTTTTTAAACCTTCCTTTTTACGAAACCGGCCTGGTGGAGAAAAGTCCCATCGGCGAAGCAGACTTCAGGATCATTGCAGAACTGATAGAAAAAATACAACCCCATCAGATATATGCCGCAGGCGACCTTGCCGATCCACATGGTACGCACAGGGTTTGTCTTGATGGCATATTTGAAGCTGTTAGAAGGTTAAAACATAAATCATTTATGGATGATTGCTGGCTCTGGCTCTACAAAGGTGCCTGGGCAGAGTGGGATATTGATCTCATTGAAATGGCGGTGCCCATGAGTCCCGGCCAGGTATTGCAAAAACGCAATGGCATCTTTAAGCACCAGAGCCAAAAGGATGGTGTGGTGTTCCAGGGTACAGACAGCCGTGAGTTCTGGCAGCGTGCCGAAGACCGCAACCGGGCTACTGCAGAATTGTATAACAAACTCGGCCTTGCAGAATATGCAGCCATGGAAGCATTTGTAAGATGGCATTTTTAACAGGGCCGGGCGCTACAAGCGACCTGAACCATCATAATCGTTTTCTCATAAGCAAGTTTTATTTTTGGTAAACAGCGCCACGTTCCCGTGGTGCTTTTTTATAGTGTTAAAACGTTTCATTCAGGTTCAAAAAGAAACCCCGCTGCCCATATTTACCAAAAGCATAATCAAGACAAAGATTGGTACGGGTATGCTTGTTAAATAAAATGCGTATCCCTGCACCATAGCCCGGTTGAAACTGTTGAAATAATTTAGTTCCCCAATCATCATTAGCAGTTTGCAGGTTACCAAAAGCAACACCACTTAAAAAGCCATTGTTCATTATAGGAAACCGGTATTCAATCTCTGAATAATTGTATTGTGTGCCTTTAAAGTACGCCGACTTATAACCTCTTCCACTTCTGAAAGCGCCATCCCTTGCAGTGCCCGGCAATTCAAGATAAGGCAATGCACCGGAGATAAGATAAGAACCCCAGTTCCACAAAGCGATCACATGCTCTGGCCTGTTTTGCGAAAGGCTGATGTATTTTCTTACGTCACCTGTAAACAATAATGCATTCCTGCTGCTGCCCAGCCATGTTTGATTCAACCGCAATCCTGCATCTACATAAAAACCTTTGAATGCCCTGTTCAGGTTATCACGGGTGGTATATTGAATATTAAAAAGCAAACCATTAGAACTGTATTGTTTTGTATTAAAACCATATCGGTCGCTGTAAATAACATACGGCGTAGAGTCGTTAGTGGATATTTTGTCCAGTATATTTCTTCTTACTTCAAAAGATACACCGGCGCCTACAAAAAGATTTTTGTGTACTTCTTTATATACTTTCTCCCTGAAGTTGTAATACATCGAATGAAGTACACGGCCCTTTCGCTGTGGGTTGCTTAATATTTTATCATTCACGGTGGTGGCATCATCATTACCGATACCCATACCAAAATCTGGTGTAACAGATTTGGCAATTACCAGGTTGCCCTGCAGGTTCCATTTGTTGGCATTGGTATAAATATTATGATTGATGTAAAAATAAATAATACCCTTGGTGGTAACAGACGCAGAGGTAGCCGCTACAGACATTAAGGTACTTGCATCCTTACCCAGCTTTCTGCCGGCAACAGCCTTTACACCAATTTGAAAACCGATAGTTGGGTTAGAAGAAATGTTAGGTATCACCGTTATGCCCGATATTTTTTTACCCGGCTTATTTCTTTCCTTGTGCAGGATAGTTTTTATAAGGTCACCAATATCATATTGGGTAGAAATATTCTCTGTTTTTGTTACAACCACCTTTGTTGAATCAGTCTTTACCGTATCCACCGGCGTTTCCTGTGCAAATCCAATAGGTACTATAAACAATAACAGGCCTGAAATAAAAATTTTCTTACTCATACCTCTCTATCTCACAAATACCATTCCCCTCAAATTTGTGTCAACATTTCCCCATAAATCTGGTACAGTTTTTTATTAAAATTTGATACTATGGCAAAAGCAGAAAAAAAGAAAACAGCTAAAGAATTTACACCAGCAGAAAAGCTTACTCAAAGCAATGAAGGTTTTGTTAAGGGAAGAGAATTTAATACAGCAGGCGAAAAAGATTTTGGAAAGACGGTGAGGAAGCCTGAAAAAAAGAAATTATAAACTAATCTTAAAAATAAAACTATTTAAATCCCTTAAGCTCTTCCCTTCTAAGAGCAGCATAAAATGCAGAAGTCACCACCATTCCGATGATAGAACTGTTTCAATCAATTGTGCTCTTACCTTCTAAGAGTAGCGATATACAGCACAAGCCACCAACGAACCACAGTTCAATATAGCTGCGGAACGAACGGGCTGTATATCGTTCGTTCTTGATTTTTTGGTTACTTTTTTATCAAGAAAAAAGTGACAAGGAAAAATTGCCGAAGGCAATAAAAAACTCCATGCAACCGCTTGCGTACTGTTTGCTTTAATATCTTACCTAAGTTTGACTATCATGAAAAAACACACCCTCGCCATATTAATCTTTATCTGCTATGCAATCACGGCACAGGCACAAACCCTAACTATTCAAAAAGGTGAAATGTGGTGGAGCGGCATCATCAACCACGGCCAGCTAATGCCCTTCTCCGACACCACAAACTATTCAAACAACTTGTTAGGCAACAACGAAGGCAACCAGGTGCAACCGGTACTCTTATCAAACAAAGGCCGCTATATCTGGAGTGAAGAACCCTTTCAATTCAGCATCGCCAATGGAACCATCAATGTAAAAGGCATCGGCAAAGTAGATACCGGCACTAACGGAAACACATTAAAACAAGTACAGCAATTTGTAAGAAACAAATATTTCCCGGCCTCCGGCAAAATGCCCGACAGCCTCTTAATAACAAAACCACAATACAACACCTGGATAGAACTTAACTACAATCAAAACCAGGCAGACGTATTAAAATATGCACATGCCATCATCAGCAATGGATTTGAACCCGGCGTGCTCATGATAGATGACACCTGGCAGGAAAACTATGGCGTATGGGATTTTAATCCACGTACATTTCCTGCACCAAAAAAAATGATGGACGAACTGCACAGCATGGGCTTTAAAGTAATGCTGTGGGTGTGTCCCTTTGTAAGTGCAGACAGTAAAGAGTACCGGGAGCTGGAAGGCAAAGGCGCTTTATTAAAAGACAGTAAGAACAATAACGAATCTTTATTGGTAAAATGGTGGAATGGTTATTCTGCCGAACTCGACTTCACCAATCCTGTTG
>JAZKGV010000092.1:0-9468 GCA_040385725.1 Bacteroidota bacterium
AAAAAGTTTTAAACCATTATCAGAATCCTCAGAATGTAGGAACACTTGATAAAGGCGCAAAAAATGTAGGCACTGGCTTAGTTGGTGCTCCAGAGTGCGGCGACGTTATGCGTTTGCAAATCGAGGTAGATGATGCTACCGGCATGATCACTGATGCTAAATTCAAAACCTTTGGTTGCGGTTCTGCTATCGCTTCTTCTTCTTTGGCTACAGAATGGCTGAAAGGGAAAAGCATTGAAGACGCATTGAAAGTTGACAACATGGATTTTGTGGAAGAACTAAATCTTCCTCCTGTAAAGATCCACTGTTCTGTATTGGCTGAAGATGCTATCAAAGCAGCTATCAATGACTACCGTGTAAAGAACGGAATGGAAGCGATCAAGTTTGAGGAGAGTGTGGTACATTAAAAAGTAAGAGGGAAGTGGTAAGTAGCTAGTGGGATCTACCCATTCACCACTTGCCATTCACCATTAACGAATACTATGACAGCGACAGATAACGCAATATTCATCAGCGATAAGGCAAAGAGCAAGGTCATCAGCCTGATGACGGATGCAGGAGTGATCAACGACCCTTCTTATTTTTTAAGAGTGGGTGTTGTTGGCGGCGGATGCAGCGGCCTTAGCTATAAAATGGATTTTGACAACGAACAAAAACCAATGGACCAGGCTTTTGAAGACAAAGGCATAAAGATCGTTTGTGACCTTAAAAGCTTTTTGTACCTGGTAAATACAGAATTGGAATTTAGCGATGGTTTAAATGGTAAAGGTTTCTATTTTAATAATCCGAATGCAAGCCGCTCTTGTGGTTGTGGGGAAAGTTTCGCTGTATAAAAAGGTTTAACATCTTAATCATAATAAAGGCGGCATCATGTAATATGATGCCGCCTTTATAAAATCCCTCAAAGTTTAAACAACTACAAGATAAACTTTTTAATACTTTTTTGCAACATTATACCAGAAAGTTTCTGGTGTGCCTTCCACGCCCCCGGTTTTCATTCTTTCTTTTAATTCCGGCGAATTGAAATAATCTTCCGCCTTCTTTTTATCAGCCACAGCGTACACCAGTGTTACATTATGATTGTCGCCAACGCTGTATCCAAGTGCCCTGTCTGTAAGCCCGGCATCCGTCCTTATTTGTTTATTTGCATCAAAAGCTTTTTTCCAGGCATCATAATCTTTTACTTTGAACATACGCATTACACGGAGGGTTGATGCATTGGTACTGGCATCCATCATTTGTACGTCTATGTAAGCAAATTTTGGAGCGCCCATGGCTCCACTTTTTTTCATAGCCTCTTTTAATTCGGGGCTGGCTGCAAATGCTTTGGCTTTATCTGCATCATCCATAGTAAGGGCTACCATTACCATATTGCTGTCAGTAACGCCTCTTCCCAAAACATAATTATGGAGCCCGTTAGCAAGTTTTACTGAATCATGGCTTTCATACGAAGGCAGCCATTTCGAGAAGTTGGCTACTTTATGCCATACGATCATTACATTGGCTGGCTTTGCAGGTGCAGGTGGTGTGGGTGCTGGTGTCTCTTCTTTTTTTGTTGCGGTGTCGCCTGTGGTTTCAGTTTTTGTTTCCCCGGAATTGCAGGAAGAAATAAAGAACATGCCTGTAACAAAGGCAAACGTCGTGAGTGATTTGAACAGTTTCATTTTTTTATTTTGTTTAATAATTAAAAATAGAAGTTTAAATAAAGTACAGGCAGGTATACAAAAGCGGTATAAATTGGAGAAGTAAAATAGAGTGAATATTCGGCTAATGCAAGTAAACAATGCACAACTTTTTCTGTGTTAACAAAAACAGTTGGCGTGTTTGCTATGTATCTTTCCAAAACAAACAGAACAATGGTTACAGCAAAACAATTTATTGATCATTACCGGTTACAACCACACCCCGAAGGTGGCTGGTATAAAGAAACATACCGCAGCAAAGAAACTATTGCAGCTTCTTCATTACCGGAAAGATTTAACGGCGACAGGAATTTTTCAACCGCTATTTATTTTTTACTGGAGCAGGGAAATTTTTCTGCCTTTCATAAAATTAAAAGTGATGAGTGCTGGCATTTTTATGCAGGGCAAACATTACATGTATATGTTTTGCATGATGATGGGGAAGTGGAGATTATAAAGATCGGGAATGATATTGCCAAGGGAGAATTGTTTCAGTTTGTTGTTCCTGCCAATTGCTGGTTTGCCAGCAGGCCTGCACCGCAGAGTGAATTTTGTTTTGTTGGTTGTACGGTGGCGCCGGGTTTTGATTTTGCAGATTTTGAAATGGCAGAAGAAAAAAAGTTAAGTGAATTATTTCCGCAACACAAAGAACTGATTAAAGAATTGTGCAGGTGATTTAATAAAATAATTCACATAAAATGTTTTGGTATGAAAATAAAAGTGATAGTAACAGGCGCAACAGGAATGGTAGGTGAAGGTGTGTTGCATGAATGTTTATTGAATGATGATGTAGAAAAGGTGTTGGTGATAAACAGGAAACCTTGCGGCGTATCACATCCAAAGCTGAAAGAAATAATTCATTCTAATTTTTTTGATCTTTCAGCGATCGAAGACCAGTTGACTGGTTATGATGCCTGTTTCTTTTGTCTTGGTGTTTCTTCTGTTGGAATGAAAGAAGATGAATACACAAAAATGACTTACACACTTACCATGCATGTTGCAGAAACATTATGCAGGAAAAATAGTGACATGGTATTCTGTTATGTTTCCGGTGCCTCAACGGATAGTACGGAGAAAGGAAAGCTGATGTGGGCAAGAGTAAAAGGCAAAACAGAAAATGATCTGATGAAACTAACGTTTAAGAAAGTGTACAATTTCCGGCCGGGAATAATTGAGCCAACAAAGGGATTAAAAAATACACTGGGCTTTTATAAATATCTCGGCTGGTTGATACCGGTTTTCAGATTATTTTATACTGTAGTTACATTAAAGCAAATTGGACTGGCAATGATAAATGTTGTAAGTAAAGGATATGAGAAACAGGTACTGGAAGTGAAGGATATAATTGAATTGTCGGAGAAATAAATTATAGACTTATCTCTCCTTTCATATAGTAAACACATTTACCACTCATGGCAACCCGTTCATTATTTACCTGCTCACACCAAATTTCCCCGCCTCTTTCTGACAACTGTAATGCATGCATTTTTTTCTTCCCAAGTTTTTCACTCCAGAAAGGAATGAGTTGAGAATGAGCTGAACCAGTTACCGGATCTTCATTAATTCCGGCGCCTGGAGCAAAAAATCTTGACACAAAATCAACATTTTTTCCCGGTGCCGTGATGATCATTTTGTCAAATTGTTTTTTCATTAGTGTAAGATCCGGCTGGCATTTTTTTACTGCAATTTCATCTTTTAATTCAACCAGTGTATCCCTGTATTTGTAAACTCCAATAATTTCAACAGCACCCAGTATATCCTGTAAAGAAGAATGGTAATCATTCAACCGTTCCGGCTTCCAGCTTGGGAAATCCATTGTTAAGAGATCACCTTTCTTTTGTATTGCAAGCATGCCGCTTTTAGAGCTAAATTTCAGTTCGGGTTTGTTGAAGTCAAGAATATTGTACAAAACATAGGCACTTGCCAATGTAGCATGTCCACATAAATTAATTTCCAATGCAGGGGTAAACCATCTTATTTCAAAATCTGCCTCCTTATTCTTTAATGGAACAAAAAATACAGTTTCGCTTAAATTATTTTCCGTTGCCAGTTGTTGCATTAGTATATCGTCTATCCATTTTTCTAAAGGGATAACCGCAGCCGGATTGCCGCCAAATAATTTACTGGTAAAAGCATCAATCTGGTAAAGCGTTAGTTTCATTTTCAGTTTTGGTTCCTCATATAAAAAGCGGGCAGCCCAAGTTTATATTTCACTGCTACCAATCTTATAGCAAAGATGAGTAATATGCAAATGATCTTTGCCATATGTTCATCAACATTTATTTTCCTGAACAGGAAATAAATTAATCCTCCGATAATACTTGCCATGGCATAAATTTCCTTCCTGAATATAAGCGGTACATTGTTTAGCAATACATCTCTTATCACACCGCCAAAGCTTGCAGTGATTGTGCCCAATGCAATACATACGCCAATACTGAAATGCAGTTCCAATGCTTTTTCAATGCCAACAATGGTAAATAACCCAAGCCCTAATGCATCAAACAAAAAAAGGGTAGTGGTGAATTTTCTCAGCTTTGCTTCAAAGAACATGGCACCAATAGCTGCAATAAAAATAGTAATGGTGGCAGTTTCATTTCTTAGCCAGCCAACAGGTAAATTGCCGATCATTACATCCCTTAATGTGCCGCCGCCAATAGCTGTTACAAAAGAAATGATGATGAGGCCAAAAGGGTCGAGCTTTTTTTCCATAGCAAAAAAAGCTCCTGACACAGCAAAGGAAAAAATGCCCAATATTTCAATGATATAGAGAAAACCTGTGTTAAACATCGTTATTATAAATATCAATTACTCTTTTGAATTACGATAGCAGCGTTACTCAATTTATCTGATGAAGCCTTTATTTCTATTCTTTTATCATCAGCCAATACAAGCATATAGGCAGTATTAGGCGGAATACTTCCTTCATTTTCTGCCATCAATTCAATAGTATGTACAGCGCCATCAATGGGCAATGCAAGCATTATTTGATATGGAGCTTTTGTAAGTGTCAATTTATTCACTACAATTTTCCCATTATCAAAAATGGTCACAATGTCGCCATCAATCTCACCATCATCGTACAATACTATTTTTACCGAGTCAGCTTGTGTAATGATTTTTTTTGCAACAATTGTTGTCCGGCTGTTTTTAATATTCGTAACAGAATCTTCAAATCTTCTTTTGGCAATTATGCTGTCATTTGTTTTTGTATCAATAACAATCGTATCCCTTTTTACTGTTTCATTTTTAACAGTATCAGTTTGTTTAGTAGTTGGCAATCGCCTTACAACAGATCTTATATAATCTGTAGAATCAACATCATTTTTTATTTTCTTTAAACGGGCGCTGGAGCCCAGGCCTAATGAAAACACATTTGCTATAAATGCTTTTACTTTTACAGTTCCAACAAGGTATTCATCTTTTCCTCTTTTTTCATATCTCAGGGTTGCGGCTATCAACATGTGGTCAAATGATCTTGAAATAAAATCATTGCCCTGGCCTTTAAACTTATTCTCTTGCTTATTATAAACAGCGCTGAAATTCTGGTAGCAATAACCCGGTCCGGAATCATAACTATAGCCCAAGCAGGAATCGCCGATATGTACAATGCCAATGCGCCAGTACTCACCACCGGAAGTAGAGCCTTCCCAGGTGCCGCCAAGGTTTTGACAATTTGCGGTTAGCGAAGAAATAAAGAAAACTATTGTAATGATAAAAGATGCTTTCAGCATAAAGCAATTTACTTTATTCCGCCATCATCTCCTTCACCACACGGATAATATCTTCTGTATTTGGTTTGCTGAAATAATCACCATCGCTTGCGTAAGAAGGACGATGTGGTTGTGCAGTAATGGTTCTTGGTGCTACATCTAAATGGCGATAGCCACCTTGTTCTTCCATCACTTTATTAAACATATAAGCAGCAGCGCCACCGGGCACATCTTCATCAACAAATACAATGCGGTTTGTTTTTTTGAGTGATTCCACAATACTGTGGTTGATGTCAAAAGGCAATAATGTTTGCACATCTATCACTTCACAACTGATGCCCATTTTATCCAATGATTCCACTGCTTCTGCAATAATGCGTAAAGTAGAGCCGTATGAAACGATCGTAACATCATCTCCTTTACGCACCGTTTCAGGAATACCTAACGGAACGGTATAGGCCAACAAATTTGAAGGTAATTTTTCTTTGAGGCGATAGCCGTTAAGGCATTCAATAATAATAGCAGGATCATTTGCCTGTAATAAAGTATTGTACATACCAACAGCCTGCACCATATTCCGTGGCACACATACATAAAATCCACGGAGAGAATTAATGATCATTCCCATTGGTGAACCGCTGTGCCAGATACCTTCCAAACGATGGCCTCTTGTACGAACGATCAACGGGCAGCTTTGTCCACCTGCTGTACGGAAATGTGTGGTGGCTGCATCATCACTTAATGGTTGCAGGCCGTATAATAAATAATCCAGGTATTGAATTTCTGCGATCGGCCTCAATCCACGGAGTGCAAGGCCAATACCCTGGCCCATAATAGAAAGCTCTCTTATTCCTGTATCTGAGATCCTGTCTGAACCATATTTTGCCTGTAAACCTGCAAAGCCCTGGTTCACATCACCAATAAATCCAACATCTTCACCAAAAGCGGCTACTTTATTATTGCTGGCAAACAGCTCATCAAAGTATTTATTCAAAACCTCATAGCCATTTATGGTTGGTGCATGTTCATCGTACTGTTGGCTAATGACATTTACTTTTAATGCACTCTTTGGCCCCTGGTTGTACAAATAAGAATTGTACAAGGCCGCATTTTCTTTTTTAAGTGATTGATAGAAATTACGCAAAGGTGCTGCCGCAGCATGATCACCTGCTGCATCCAATGCCGTTGCCAGCGCTTTCATTACTTCACGGCGCAATGGTTCTTTATTTGCATTTAAACTGTCAGCGATAGAAGCTACGGTTGCTTTATTATCGCCATCCAGATTTTGAGCAAGTGTTACTAATAATGGCAACACATCTTCTGTTTGTTTTTTAACAGGCACTAAAAATTTTTCCCAAGCCCTTTGTTTGCTTTCTTTTACAAACAACTTGCTGTTCATTTCTATGTCATTCAATTCCTCTTCATTTGCCAGTTCATTCGCAATCATCCATTCCTTCATTTGCTTTATGCAATCCCATTCCTTTTCCCAGGCCAGCCTTTCAGGTTTTTTATAGCGCTCATGGCTTCCTGATGTGGAGTGGCCCTGTGGCTGTGTTATTTCTTCAATATGAAAAATAGCCGGTGTATGCGTGTCTCTTATTTTTTGAATAGCAGGTTCAAACACTTCACACATGCCTGCATAATCCCATCCTTTGAGTTTATAAATATCAAGACCGTTTGTTCCGTTTGTTTTTTGCATTCCTTTTAGTGCTTCTGAAATAGAACCTTTGGTGGTTTGATATTGTTTTGGAACAGAAATTCCATAGCCATCATCCCAAATAAAAATGGCTAACGGCACCTGCATTACACCGGCTGCATTCACCACTTCCCAAAAATGCCCTTCGCTGGTAGATGCATCACCAATGGTGGCAAAACATATTTCATTTCCATTATCACTTAAATGAGTGTGTTGTTTAAATGCCTCTACATTACGGAATAATTTAGAAGCCAGCGCCAATCCTAATGAACGGGGCATTTGCCCGGCAGTAGGCGCCATATCGCTGCTGCTGTTTCGCATGGTAGCAAGTGGCAACCAGTCGCCATTTTCATCTACATTCTTTGTTGCAAAATGGGCATTCATTTGCCTGCCTGCACTAAAGGGATCGTTATTGATATCCGGGTCAGAAAATAATTGGGAAAAATATTGTTCAACATTGGCAATGCCTGCTGCCATCATAAAGGTCTGGTCACGGTAGTAGCCGGCCCTTGTATCACCTGGCTTGAAAAATTTTGCCACAGCCACCTGTGCCACTTCTTTGCCATCACCAAAAATGCCAAACTTTGCTTTGCCCGTTAATACCTCTTTACGGCCAAGCAAACTTGTTTCCCTGCTTTCGCAGGCAATGCGGTAATCTTTGAGCACTTCGTTCCTGAAATTTTCAAAGCTTAATTGTTCAGGAATGGTGGCTTCGTTGCTGTATGTTGATTCCATGTGGCAAATGTAAAATATTAGCGCTGTCGATTGTTAAAAATATGTAAACCGGCTGAGAAATGGAAACGGTTTTATGCGATTTTGTATATTTGGAACGTTATTTGAAAAATGGTGATTTACATGAAAAAAATAGCAATAGTATCGGTATTTGTTTCGATAAGTTTTATTTTAAACGCACAGGTTGTTGGTACCTCACCCGTGCCGCCAGCGCCCGTTGAAACAAAAGCAGTTGAAACAAAGGCAGAGGTGCTGGGCTTACAGGAAGAGGTATATGATTTTGGAAGAATACCACAGGGAAGGCCGGTTACACATATTTTTAATATAGATAACATAGGACAGGATTCCCTGAAAATTTCAAATGTACAGGCCAGTTGCGGATGTACCACACCAGAGTGGGAAAGAAACAAAGTGCAGGCGCCGGGAGAAAAAACCAAAATAACCGTTGGTTATAATGCTGCAGCCGAAGGGCCTTTTAGTAAATATATTACCATTACTTATAACGGGTCTCAAACAAAACAGGTAACAATTAAAGGCGAGGTTTGGAAAACACCCGCTACATCGGCACCGGAAAACAAGGACCTTAAAAGCCTTTCAGAAGAATAAATAACAATAACTTTTATACACAAACAAAAATTGAAAAATAACATGAAAAGGATTTTACTTTCTGCAGCAGTATTTGCACTTACAACCACTGCCTTTGCACAAAAGAAAATTGCGGACGTTGCCAAGTTTGCTTCAGAAACAATTGATTTTGGAAAAATCAAACAAAACGTACCTCAAAAAGGAACTTTTATCGTTACAAACATCAGTAATGAACCATTGATCATTGAGCAGGCAAACCCAACTTGCGGTTGCACTATCTCTGATTATACAAAAGAGCCAATTGCACCTGGTAAAACTGGTGTGATCAATGCTACTTATAATGCAGCTAATCCAGGCCACTTTGACAAACACCTTACTGTAAAATTTGCTGGTGTTGATGAAGTAAAATCAATCACTTTTACAGGCGATGTGATACCTGCTGACCAAATGGATAAAGCAAAACTGGAAGACCTGGAAAAATCTAAACTGGATGCTAAAGAAGTTGCTGCCAATGAAGCAAAAGCAAAAGAAGCCGGCGCATCAAAAATAACTACAACTTCAAAAGCAAAAGCGAAAGTATCTACTGCCACTATTAAGAAAGCGCCAGTAAAAGCAACTAAAAAAGTTGCGGTTAAAGAATAATGTACATTTTATTTCTGCATACAGCCGGTAATTATTACCGGCTTTTTTTATGTGTTAATCAATCAGGCTTTTTCTTTTTTAAAGCTGTTTGGTAAGATAATTGAAGTAACGATTGCTAAAAGAACGCATGCATTTAAAACGAACTGCTATCGCTGTAGTATTGATCGTATTCCTTGCCACCGGCTGCAGTAAAAAGCAACAGCCACAAACTGATGCAGATAAAACAGCAGCCACCAAAACAGTTGAAACTAAACCAGTGGCTAAAAAAGTGGTAAAGATGCCCAGGCCTAAAGTAATTACTGTAGATGACAGGGCGGCAAAGAAAACACCTGATGGCAGGTTGTATTATGATTATGAAGGCAAACGCTACTGGCGCAATTATAATGATGGCAAATATTATTTATTCAGTAAGAGCATG
>JAZKGV010000092.1:9478-35848 GCA_040385725.1 Bacteroidota bacterium
AACCGCATTGAACCTTAAAAAATTAGTTGCACTAAAAATGGCTGTTCATTTGAACGGCCATTTTTATTAAATGACTGCAGTAGTTTTTGCTTTAACAAAAACTTACATACCTGTTATTAATCTGTAACACCTGTTTTCTTTCTTATTGATGCAGGCGGCTGCAAACCCCGTTTGTTTATAACTATGAAAAAGAAAATTTTACTCTTTGTAAGTTTATTTGTTTCGATGGCCTCTTTTGCACAGCGTATTACTTATGGAGCATCAACTGGTGTTGCGGTGTACAATATGAGGGGCGACGCAGTTAATAACATTAAGCAACTGCTCGACTTTACGGATGACATCATCACGGCAAAACCAGTAACCGGGTTTTACGGCGGCGGTTACACGAATATTCCTCTTATGAATAACCTGTCGGTTGAACCCGGCTTGTACTATTCACAAAAAGGGTACGAAGTGAGCGGCTCTTACACGTTAAAAGATATAGCTATATTGACAGCCAGTGCTGCTGCAAGGCTCCGTACCTCATACATTGAATTGCCAGTGCTATTGAAAGCCAACTTTAATGGCTTGCAGGTATTTGCCGGTCCGCAAATATCTTACCTCTCCAATGCAAAATTAAATACCAGTGTTTCGCTGGCCGGATTTAATGTATTAAACAAAAGCATTGATGTGAGCAACCAGTTCAATAAATGGGACGCTGGTGTAACCGGTGGTATTGGTTACCAGTTTGCCAATGGCATACGTATTACAGGTGCGTATGAACGAGGCCTGTCAAAAGTAGATGCAGGTAAAAATGCAGCATCATATAACCAGGGATTTAAAATAGGTGCAGCGTTTAGTTTTTAAAATGTATTGCATTGATTGAAGGATGATTAAAAGCCCGTAAGGGCTTTTTTTTATACACATCTCCACAATAACGGTTCTAACAGCAGCAACGAAAAAGTTTTAGCAGGATATTTGCACCAACAAAAAATTAAATCACAAATATGAAATTGATTGCTGTAAGCCTTGCTTTTTTTATCAGCCTGCCTGCTGCACAGGCACAATTAAAAGCAGCCCCTGTTTGCCCTCCCTTGGTTGTTGATGTGCTGGAAGGGCATGTGAGCCATAAAATTGATTGCTCATCCACCAGTGGTGAAGTGCAAAAGCAATTTCCTTGTTTTACTGAAGTGGTGGAAGAAACAAACGGCACTACCTGTGGTGCTGTGCTTTACAAAGACAAAGACATTTATTTTTATACTGAAAGGGATTACATAGAGATCAGGGAAAAATTCAAAGGCACATTAGAGCCGGCACTGATGGGGGTAAACCGTAACCTGTTGTTTAAATTACTCGGTAATCCCAAAATGAAAGATGCAGGTTGGGAAGCGTATCAAACAAAATACGGCACACTCATACTATATTTTAATGGGGATAATAAGATCAACAAAATACAGATCACCAACAAATCAACCGAAACAATAAAGTTGTGTGAGTAGTTTTTATTTCCAGTCTATAAATTAATAATAAAGCAATACAGGCTTAACAATAACGCTAAGCAGCAGTAATAATTTGCATGAAATTAATTTTGCATGCTTTTTATATTCATCTGCACACTACGTGTACTGCTCATTACAACTGTAATACTGTTGGTATTTGGCCGAAGGAGAAAAAGTGATGGTGCTATGGCGGAGTAATTTTTATTTAAAGCCAGGCCAGATCCTTCCACTATACAGATCCAATTGAGGAAACTATACCCTGCATCGGGTATTTTATGCACCAATGTTATTATAAAACTGTTTACAGTATCTTGTAATGATATGGAAGTGCTGTCTTCTTTTTCAAACATCAATATCATTTTAATATTCACAGGGGCCTTTATCCTCGGGCTTGCCAAGGCGGGTCTTAAAGGAATTGATATGCTGAACGTAACCATTATGGCTTTGGTGTTTGGCGGCAAAGCGTCAACAGGTATTGTGTTGCCGCTGCTGTGTGTTGCTGATATTGCTGCAGTGATCTATTATCACCGCCATGCACAATGGAAACATTTTTGGAAACTGCTGCCATGGATGGCGGCGGGTATTTTAATTGGTGTGTATGCCGGCAAAGACATGAACGAAATACTGTTCCGTAAAATAATGGCCATCATTATCGTAATTACAATTGTGATAATTGTAGCAATGGAATTTAAAAAAAGCAGTAAAGTTTCCGGGCATCCTTTGTTTGCTGCCAGCACCGGTATTGCCGCTGGGTTTACCACCATGCTGGGAAACCTGGCCGGCGCTTTTGCTAATGTATATTTTTTGGCCATGCGGATGCCTAAGAATGATTTTATAGGAACAGCTGCCTGGGTGTTTTTGGTGATCAATTTATTTAAACTGCCTTTTCAAATTTTCTTCTGGAAAAATATAACGCTGCACAGTTTACAAACAGACCTTTTGTTGTTGCCTGCGCTGGCAATTGGCTTTGTATGTGGGATTAAAATAGTGCGGCGAATTAAAGACGATAATTACCGGAAGCTGGTAATGTTGCTTACGCTTGCTGGTGCTGTGGTGATATTCCTGAAGAAATAAAGGACAATAATTTTAAAGAAACATATCAACATTTGGTTGTTCAGCAACCAATGATATGAACATTGACAATCAACGGCAATCATATTACAGGCATTGCCTTAAAGTATCTGCTGCGGTTTTTGTAAATTGTGAGGGAATGTTTTTGGCAAAGTACTTGCAAAGTAATATTGTAAAAATCCTTGCTAATGAAAAACCTTATTATGTACACTTTTCTGCTGGCATCATTATTTATGACTTCCTGTAAAAAAGATATTGACTTTAAAAATAAACTTGACAGTACGGTGCTTGCTGATGGCCTTTCTGTTGCTACTGCACTCACCAGTTCAAAAATGTATTTTGTAAGCCCTTCCGGTAATGATAATAACAACGGCCTTTCTTCTTCCGCACCATGGAAAACAATTTCGAAAGTAAACGCAACAGCATTTTCTCCCGGCGACCTGGTATTGTTTGAAGGTGGAAAAACTTTTTATGGTACGCTTTATATCTGGAATAGCGGCAGTGCCGGTTTCAATATCAGGTATGCCAGTTATGGTAGTGGTAAAGCTATTATTAATGGCCAGGGTACTTCTGCGATATATGCATACAACACTTCTTATATCACTATTGACAGTTTTATTATTGCAGGCAACTGGAGTGCAAGTTCACAATCGGGTAATGATAACTATGGTGTATTGTTTTACAACGACTTTGCCGGCGGCGTAAACCTGGGTGATGTAACAATTAACCGTTGTGAAGTAAAAGGGTTTGCCAAATCAGGTATTGGATTTTTATCATGGCCTGCTGATGGCAGCCAAAGCGGCTACAACAAAATAACGATAATGGGAAATGTAGTGCATGATAATGGAGCCTGTGGTATTTCCACATTGGGACATAGTGCAACAGCAGGAAGTACTGCCTATGCGTTTTCCAATGTATATGTTGGGTTCAACCGGGTATATAATAATTTGGGTGTAAAAGCAAATACAAGTGGGCACAGCGGTAATGGTATCTTAATTGGTGATGCATCTGGCGGCACCATTGAATCCAATGTGGCATATAATAATGGCTGGTACAATACGGCACGTAGTGGAGGGCCTGCAGCTATCTGGTGTTACGATTCCAAAAATCTTGTTTTTCAGCATAACGAAGCACATCATAACGGAACAGGTACAGGAACGCCTGATGGAGATGGCTTTGACCTGGATGGAGGCTCTGTTAACTGCATTATGCAATACAACTACAGTCATGATAACTACGGTGCCGGTTTTTTACTTTGGGAGTATGGTAATACAAGGGTGAAAAATAATGGCAATGTTTTACGTTACAACATCAGCCAGAACGACAATACCAACAACAATAATACTATCTATGGCGGCATTAGTATGGGGCCTGACTGCAGCAACAATCTTTTTTATAATAATACCATCTGGAGCATAAAGGGCTCTGCTGTTTTTGTAACTGGCGGCACGGGCAATAAATTTTACAATAACATTTTTGAATCGCAGGGAACAGCACCTTGTATTGTAAGTACCAGCGGCAGCTTTTTTTTAAGCAATAATTACTATAATGCCACTGGCTTCAGGGTAAAGTATGCCGGCAGTATTTACACGGCACTGGCTAATTTCAGAAATACAGGTAACGAAAAATACAATGCTATCAATTATGGTTACAGTGTTGATCCACAATTAAGAAGCCCCGGCACTGCAGGGAATATTAATACGGGGGCGCCTTTTGTGCTTACCAATTATCTTCCTGTAGCAGGCTCTCCCATGATAAATACAGCTTTTAATTTGATGACTACATTTGGCATAAACATGGGGAAAAAGGATTTCAGGAGAAGCCCAACACCGTATGGTGGCGGGTATGATATAGGAGCATGTGAATGGCGCTAAATTCTGGAAGGCAGATAATTTTATAAAAGAAATGCAGTGCTGGCACAACAGGTTATTAACTGTTGTGCCATTTTTGCTTACATACTTACTGTTATTTTGTGTGAACCGGTAAAAAATGCAGGAGAATTTTTTTGGTGAGATTATTGTTACTTGTTATGTTGTGCATCAAATCTGTCAAATATGAGAACTCATAGCAATATTGCATTTACTATTTTGATCAAAATAGAAGGCCGCCTCAAAGAATTTAATTTTCGGAAGCGTGCCGAAAACCTGTATGATGGTAATACCAACGATGAATACAGTATACGTTATTACTTTCAGTTAAAAAAAGAAGATGGCGGTGCAGATTGGAAGATCAATGGCCAATCTTTACCAGGCTGGATCACAAAAAATGAAATGGCTGTAAGCGAAGCATTAGAAAAGGAACCACAGTAACCATCACTCCTCAAACCACTGGTTGTGTTGCTCTTCCACACGGATAAACGTAGTGCGTTTGGTAAGCTCTTTAAGCGATTGAGCACCCACATAAGTGCAGGTGCTGCGTACGCCGCCCAACAGATCCTGCATGGTGTTATTAACCGGGCCCCTGTATTTCAATTGTACTGTTTTGCCTTCACTGGCACGGTATTCTGCCACACCGCCAGCATATTTGTTCATTGCTGTGTCTGAACTCATGCCATAAAATAATTTATACTTATGCCCATTCTTCTCCACCAGTTCGCCACCGCTCTCGTCATGGCCGGCCAGCATACCACCCAGCATTACAAAATCGGCCCCACCGCCAAATGCTTTTGCCACATCACCCGGTACTTTGCAACCACCGTCAGAAATGATATGCCCTTTTAATCCATGCGCTGCATCTGCACATTCTATGATAGCACTTAGTTGAGGATAACCTACACCTGTTTTTACCCTTGTGGTACAAACAGAACCCGGGCCAATGCCCACTTTAATAATGTCTGCACCGGCTAATAATAGTTCTTCCACCATTTCACCCGTTACCACGTTGCCCGCCAAAATAATTTTATCAGGAAATGCATTTCTTGTTTGTTTTACAAACGATACAAAATGTTCGCTGTAGCCATTGGCCACATCAATGCAGATAAACTGCAATGAAGGGCATTGCCCCATCACCGCTTTTAATTTTTCTGCATCTGCTTTACCTGAGCCGGTGCTTACAGCAATGTGCTGCACAATATCAGGTGAATTGGTTTGTATAAATTCTTTCCATTCATTTACCGTGTAGTGTTTGTGTATGGCGGTAAAGGCATTGTGTTCTGCCAGGGCCAGTGCCATTTCAAATGTGCCCACCGTATCCATATTAGCAGCCATTACGGGCACGCCTTCCCATGCTTTACCGCTGTGCCTGAATTTGAAAGTACGCAAGAGGCTTACTTCTGCCCTTGATTTAAGAGTGGAACGCTTAGGGCGTATCATCACATCTTTAAAACCGAGTTTGATATCGTTTTCAATTCTCATAAGAAATTTTTGAGGATGGTAAGTTAATACAAAGAGAATTGATAAAGTATAATATGGTATATAAGGATAAAAAAAATGCACAGGCATATGCCTGTGCAGTAATAAATATTATATGTTTAAGTTATTGTAATTCGTTTTCTTTCTTTTCCCTGCTCAATAATGATGCACTCACTATGAAACCTAAAAGTACTACAACACCTGCCCAAAAAGCTGGCATGTGTGCCACTCTTTCCCATCTTCCCATATCATTACTTTCATCCCCGTTAAATGCCCATGCCTGCGCCTGTGATAACATCAATATAAATAAAAGCAGGCTTTTTAGAATGATGTTTTTAGTTATCGCTTTCATAATAATAAATTTAAGTGTAATAATTATTTACCTGTAATAGTATTAAAACCACGCCACAATATTTTTAATAGTGGAGAACAGGTATTGTATTGTTTTTTTGAGCAAGATGTTCTGCATTTTGGGGAAAAGCAGGCCCGGCTGGGCCTCTAAAGTTTGTAAGTATTATCGCCACCATGTGTCATCATCATCTTTTTCATCTTCAAAACCATAATTGTAAGGATTCCCATTTTCATCATCATATTCCTTGTCTAAATGATAAGGGTAATATTTCATCCATTCATCATCATATTTTCTTTTTATGTGCTGAACTTCAATTTCCAGCATTCTTGCCCTTTCTTCTTCCGGTGTCAATTCTTCATCAATCATATCGGCAAACAGTTCTTTAAAAAAGGCACACTCACAATATTCTCCTAATGAACATTGCCTATGCTCTGTACCTGCTGCACATACTTCAAAAAAGCCCATGTGCCAGCGTTTAACTTTTGCCTGCTGATTTATGTTGTTTCTTATGGTTTCGTATTGAATCCTTTCCGGCACCTGTATCTGCAATACAAAACAGCAATTGTATGCGTCTAACATTTTTTTTAAGGCTTCTAACAAAACGTTCACCTGTTCATCATCCAACATTTCATTTGGCGGTAGCATCACTTGTGTAATACCTGTCCACACTTGCAAATTTTTTACGGGAGCTGTTTTATTTTCTTCATCATCGCTTATCCAGTCTTGCGATTGCAATTCTTTTTCGGTGAAGGGCAGAGATACGTTGTTGGTAGAGTAAGTAATATCTGAGAGGAGTTGGCTGAGATAATTTTGCATGTGATATTTTTTTCTACGCTTACTTATGCTCCGGCAAAAATAATTAATAGAGTTGAGTCGTATGCCGGAATCTCCTGACAACTACTTTTCACCTGCCTCTCTTACTGGTTCGTTTTTGTATGCCACTAACTTGTACTACGGATTTTTCGACCCATAACCCAAAAACATATTTTATCCATTTCTTTTTATTATCATTGCCCCTTAACCAACATTGATTCTTATGCAAACAGATCTACTGGAACAAAATTATTATCCGCTAAAGCTTGAATTCAGGATTGCCACCTTTCACAATGATTTTACAGCCACCGATTCCATTGGCAATGTGAGGGGCTATGCCAAACAAAAACTGTTTAAGTTTAAAGAGCATGTACAGATATTTGGCGACACGTCGCAGGCAGAATTGAAGTATGAAATAAGGGCTGATAAATGGCTCGACTTTAATACGTCTTATTCTTTTACAGATGCAGCCGGAAAAAATTTAGGAAGGTTGGTGAGAAAAGGGTGGAAGACTTTATGGAAAGCAAAGTATTTAATTTTTGATGAGAACAACCAGCAGGATTTGGAAATAAACGAAAAGAATGCCTGGGTAAAAGTGTGGGACGGCCTCTTAAGCGAAATACCATTGGTTGGATTTTTTACAGGCTATATATTTAACCCGGCTTACACCGTAAAACGGCCTGATGGCACGGTGGTTTGCACATTAAAAAAAGAACCTTCTTTTTTCGGCAGAAAGTTTACACTAAGTAATGAGGCCATGTTTGAAAAAGGAGAAGAAGACAGGGTGTTGCTAAGTGTGATGATGATGGTGTTGCTGGAGAGAAGGAGAGGATAAAACAGGTGGATAATATAGTGGCAGAAATGTGCATAGCTAGCAGCTACTCCTGCTGCTGTACTATTTGCCTACCTTCACTCCATGAACAACACACGCCTGCACAATCTGCTACTACATTATCAGCATACCTTTCACCCGGTGCTGGCCTTTGATCCCGATACAGATAAATTATTACCACTTGATTTTACCGCAGCCAATACACAACTCAACGAAGACATCATTACCTATACCAAACATTTTACCTGGCACATCAATCAAAAATTAGAGGGATATAAGTATGGCATTGGCGGTTACAATGAAGACCGTATTCTTTATAAAAGAAGTAAACATTTTGATGGCAAGGAACCGAGGACCATTCACCTGGGTATTGATATTTGGGCGGCAGCCGGCACAAAAGTATATGCACCATTGGGTGGTGTGGTACATAGCACTGCCTTTAACAATAACTTTGGAGATTATGGCGCCACTATCATTTTGCAACACCAGATAGACGGCATTGCTTTTCATACCCTTTACGGCCACGTTAGTGTAAAAGACCTGGCACCTTTGCCGCCTGGTAAATTTATCAGCCGTGGCGAACTGGTAGCCCACTTTGGCGAACCATCAGAAAATGGCGACTGGCCACCGCACCTGCATTTTCAGATCATAGAAGATATGGAGTGTAAGGAAGGGGATTATCCCGGTGTGTGCAGTGTGAGTGAAAGAGAAAGGTATTTAACGAACTGCCCGGATCCCAATCTTATTTTGAATATGCTGTAAAGCAAAACCACAAAGAACACAAAGGATGCACAAGGTTCACTACAAATAATAGTATCCTTTGCGCCCTTTGTGAAAAACTTAGTGCTCTTTGTGGTTTATAATCCAATTAATGGCGGATAATTACTTTATACGTCATCACTTCTTCTTCATTCACTACTCTTAACATATACGTACCTGCCTGGTAAGTGGCTGTACTTATTTCTTCGTTTGAGGATGTGATATTTTTATTCAGCAGCAGCCTGCCGGTAGCGTCAAATAATTGTACGGTTGCTTTGTTCAGGGCGTCATAGCCGGAACTGATGGCGATAAAGTTGTTGGCAGGGTTTGGATAAATAACATATCCACTACCATTGAGCTTGTTTTTCAGCAACACAATACGGGTGTAAGTAAAGCTGCCGTCTTTATCAATTTGTTTAATGCGGTAATACAGGTTCCCTGTTGGGATGCCGGTATGCGTTAGCTGCCAGTTGCCTTTACTGCTGTTGTCAATATTTATTTCTCCAGCCTTCTTCCAGTTTCTTCCATCTGTACTAAACTCAACAATAAACAGGGCTGCATTTTCCATAGGGGTTGCCACCTGCCATTTTACCAATGCTGTATTTGTATTGAGTAAGGTGGCGCTGGCATGTAAGAATTTAACCGGCAATACACTAAAGTTGAAAGGCGTTGGCCTGTTTTCCCCCACATCACTTGCATTGCCATTTTTATTTGGGTCCGCAATAGTAGAATCACCATTATTAGAAGAATCAGAAACAGCTACCATATTTACCGGGTTGGCTGCACCAATGTTTGCATTTGCAATGGCAGAGTTAAAATAAGTAGTGGTGCCGTTAAGATTAGTAGCCCTGCAACCGATCTGTACTTTAAAATAATAATCGTTGTTGTTTAATACTTTGTTTTTAAGGTTTTGTCCTGGCAACAACACAGTAGTATTGGTAGTGCCATTAAAAGCAGGGTTCAATTGCAAATTGGCTGCATTAGAACCGGGAACAAATGCTGTACTTACATTTGATACGTTGCCGGCACCAAATGCACTATTCAAATCGTCGGTAAGGTTTACGTTGTTCAGCACAACGTTACCAAGGTTTTCAAAATATATTTCATATACAAGATCGGCAGTGTTGTCATTTATTTTAGTGGCGCTTACCAGTTGTTTAGTACAGGCCAGGGAAGGGGTAAGGCTTGTATTGTCAATAGGCGCCTGCCCATTT
The DNA here is from genome assembly GCA_040385725.1 of Bacteroidota bacterium. GTDB lineage: Bacteria > Bacteroidota > Bacteroidia > Chitinophagales > Chitinophagaceae > Ferruginibacter. Next base: position 19,348 of record JAZKGV010000092.1, read on the forward strand.
TGAAATGGTTTTTCTATTCCCAGTGTATTAGCTGCAATATTATAATCGTAATAATAGCAATTAGTGCCAAAGTCCATACCTGTCAGTTCCAGCAGGCCATTGAGGTAAGCTATACCGTAGCAATCTTTAGGCATGGTGGTTAAGTAAGTAGCGGTGGCAATGCCGCCAGTTGTGTTGTAATCTGTTATTTCATATAACCTGCAGATGCCATTGCCCAACACAGCAAACATTCTACCATTGGGTAATATTGTCAGGTCGCCACTGGAAATGGTAGTGGGAAAATTACCGGCAGGGAACTGTATCACTTTAGTGCTCAGTACTGCACCGGTATTTACATCAAACTTATCAATATTGCATTGTCCGGTGCCGCTGTTGTAATTTGAAAAGGACCACAGGTCTCCGTTATTATCAAACTCAAAATTGTTGGAGATATAACTGTATGAATAAGTTGGTGCCACTGGAATGGTTGCCGGGCAGGTAATAGCCGCAGGTAATCCCATATCAAGCACCCATATATTGGTATTGATGCCGGTTTTTATATCGGCAACGTATATTCTATTATTGAGCGGATTGTAGGCAATGAATACTGAAAAATAATTTGCCTGCTGTTGAGAAAGGTCGCAGATACTAACAGCCTGTGGCGATGGCGACAGCGGATCTTTTATCAGTGAAAAAGAAGTAGTATCATTATCGCAACGGTTGCTGCCAAAATTAATGAGCAAAGAGCTTTGGGCAAATGACTGCTGTACAAACAGGACGGTTACGAAAAAGGCAATGGTGAAAGTAAATGTTGCTTTCATTACATTCGGTTTAATGGTTGAAAATAATTTGCCGGGTATGCGGATTTCAGAGGAAAAAGGATTGGGCTGGTAAGCAGTTGTGTAAATGTAAGGTTTTTTTGCCGATGAAAGAGCAAGAGCGAGCCATTTCCTTTGTCATAAACCTTACAGGTTAAATCCCAATCAAAATAGCTTAGCGCCATAATAACCAACCGTTGTAAAAACGATACAGCGAGCCAGCACACCCACACAACACCAGGTAGCCAGCTTGTGCATGTTAACATTAAAGCCTACGCCTACCGCAATGCTTACTGGTGCACCCACAGTAAAAGTGCCTAACACACCCAGTCCCACAATGCCATATTTTTCCCAAAGTTTATGGGCAAGGTTGGGCTTTTTCTCTTTGGGTGTTTCCTTTGGCTTGCGGAATTTTGAAATGAGTTTTTCTATTTTCTCTCCTAAAAAAGTGGCTACAAATACGCCAATAATACCACCTGAAAGGGCAGCAAAAAAAATAACCCACGGCGACAGTTTAAAAGCAAAACCGGCAGGGATGGCGGCATATATTTCAAAAGTGGCAAGCCCGGCAACGGTGAGTATTTTATACAGCATACGAATTATTGAGTGGCAATAGTAAGCCTTTTTGGTTTGTTTTCTGCAAACACGCCAGGTACAAACCTATAAGGTTTTTAAAACCTTATAGGTTTTCCGCAGGCTGCTCAAACATTTGTTTCTTTTCTTCTTTTGGCTTTATCCCAAAGTTGTAGCGAAAAGTTATACCGATCCTTCTTGTATCGCCCAGTCTTGTTCCCGATGCGTTTACATTGCCCTGCTGCAAACTGAATGTGGTACGGTTGGTAAGAAAAATGTCGTTGAATGCTACAATGATATTTGCTTTTTTCTTCAGTATGCTTTTATTAAAACTGATATTGGCTGCACCAAAAGTGTTTAGTTCATAAAAGTTTTGCAAACCCTTGGTACGCATAAAACCATTAATAGTCATGTTAAGTGTTGACAATAATTTTATTTGATGATACATAAAGAATACCCAGCTTTTTCTTGAATAATTTAATGGCGCTCCCTGGTAAAAACCATCATAAGAATTGATGTTCATTTGTGCACCTGCATAAAAAAAGTATTTACCACCAGGAGGAATGCCGCCAACAGCACGGAGATACACTTCTTTGTTTGTTCCTAAATTATCGTAAGTGCGGTAAGCAATACCGGTAACCTCATCCTGGTAGGTAACATTGCTGAAAATATTTTTGGTTTTGTTTACACCAACCGAAAAAATAGTAAAGTCATCAGCGGTAATATTAAATTCATAATTGCTGGTAAACTGTGGTTGCAGGTTGGGATTGCCCACATCAAACAAATACTGGTCAACATATTTTGGATAAGGGTTTAGTATTTCATAATACGGCCTTGAAATACTTCTGCGTAAAACAATATTGCCGTTCAGTTCAAAACCAAAGAGCTTCATGATCTTATGACGGAGATATAAATAAGGAAACAGGTCGGTACGTTTGATCAATAAAGAAGTGTCTGAAGGAATGATCTGCTGGCCGTCAATATTGGTTGCTTCTAATCTTATACCGGGCTTAATGATAAAACCAAATACTTTTTTTGATAATTGCAGGTACGAAGAAGTGATCGCTTCATTGTATTTGAATGTATTGGTTTGAAAACTATCAATCTTTGTTTCGCTGGCGCCCTCTTGTAAAAAATAGTTAGCGCTGTTGTTACTGCCTGAGATGGTTGTTTTAAAACCCGTTTCTAAAGTAATATCATGTTTGAATTTATAAGTAAAGTCAGTTTGAAAAGTAAAAATATTTTTATTGTTCTTATTTTTTCCATTGCCAAATAAGGTTGGCTCTGAAGGTTGGTAATAATAATTATTATAGGCCTGTTCATTGTTATAAGTGTACCGGTTGTAATCTATTTGTGCTGTCCATTCACTACCGGCAGAGTCAATCTTATATTTAGAAAAAATATTATTACCCCAGTAAACAGAGTTGTTGTCATTGCTGATGGAAGAGGCGTTGCTACCCGTAAACTGGTTGACACTGTTTAAAATATTTATATCATTTCTGGCGTTGCTGTTGTTATTGTTTGTACTGATACGAAGGTCATACGCAATATTGAATTTTTTTGTGAGGGTAATATCTGTTCCCAAACCAATATAGTGATTGATGGCAGGGTAAGTTGTTCTTGATTTTTGAGATAAGGAAGAAGCCGATGTTTTGAGCAGCCTCGTTGAATTGATCTCTTCAAAATTATTCCTGTCAGTATATTGATAAGAAAAATAGCTGGTTACTTTATTGCCACCTTTATTGATATTAAAACCTGCAGATTTTGTGCTGTACTGCCCCTGGAAATAACTCATGTTCATGCTGCCATTAGCACCGATCCTTACACCTTTTTTTAATACAATGTTTACAATGCCTCCGCTGCTGGCTGCATCGTATTTGGCTGATGGGTTTCTTAAAATTTCAATTTTGCTTATACTACCTGCCGGCAAACTTTTTAACAGTGATGCCAGGTCCGCAGCGCTCAGTTTTACTTCTCTTCCATTTATTTGAATAGCGGCTGGCGTCATGCTGCTGAGATACACATTGCCGTCCTGGTCCACAATAGCACCGGGTGTTTTTTCCAGTACTTCGTATGCATTACTACTGGTTACGGCCAATGCATCCGCATCTATGATTTGTTTATCATCTTCCTGCCGCATCAATGGTTTTCTTGACACCAGCACTACTTCATCCAACCCTTTTATTTTTTTCTTTAATGGTACTGCAACAGCGATCGGTTTATCTGTAACAGCAATGATCTTTTCTGTTGCTGCAAAACCGGCAGAAGATATTTTTAATAAGTATTTAGAGAAATTATTTACAGCAAATGAATTGCCATCAGCCTTTGCCACTTGAGTTGTTACCAGTATCGTGTCAGGCAAACTAAATAATTGCATTGTTGCAGGAGGAAAAGAATCGGTTTTGTTTACAGATATCTGCACACGGATATTTACTTTTTGAGCAATGAGTGCGGCGTCAAAAGCAATTAGTATCAACAGGGTGGTAAAAAAATATTTCATCAAAAAATTTGAGCGAATAAAAAAACAACTTTTCATTTATTGAAAAGTTGCAGGTTAAATTAATTGTAAATTAATGCTGTTATCCTGGGCCTGTCGAAGGTTATTCTTTCTTTTCATACAGTTCTTCCTTCTTCACCACTTTCACCCTGTCTTTCTCTTTCAGTTCTTTGCTCACTACATCATAAGGGCCGCTTACCACCATTTCATTTCCTTTAAGCCCTTCGGTAACTTCAATATAATTAATATCCTGTATGGCAGTTTTTACTTTTACTTTTTTTAAGGTGTTGTCTTTTTCATCAATCACAAAAACTACTGTTTCCAGTTCATCGGGGCTTACATTTTCTTTTGCATCAACGTCGCCCTCATCTACATGCTTTTTCTCTGCCCTGGTGCTGTCTTTAATTTCTCTTGTGGTTACTGCATTGATCGGCACACTCCACACATTGATATGTGTGGTGGTTTGGATATCAGCAAAAGCGCTCATGCCCGGCCTGAAAGGGAAAGCACCTTTAACATTAAGATCGGAATAGCTTTCCGGTAACAATCTTATATATACTTTGTAATTGGTGACATCTGTACTGGTATTGGCAATTGATGTTTGTGTGGCAGCGCCATTATTACTGCTGGCAATTTGTGTTACTATTCCTTTGAACTTTCTTTCGCCATAGGCATCTACTTTTATAACCGCACTATCACCCAGTTTTACTTTTGGTATATCGTTTTCACCAACATCCACCCTCACTTCGATCTTGCTTAGATCAGCAATGCGTAGCATCTCTGTGCCAGCCATCATATTGCTTCCTACCACACGTTCGCCTTCTTTTACATTTAATAAACTTACCACGCCATCCATTGGCGCCACCAGGGCCGTTCTGCTCAGGTCTTTATTGGCTTTTGCCAGGCTGCTTTGCGCTGCAGATACTGCTGCCTGTCCGCCACGGATACCTTGTTTGGCGGCGTTGTAATTGGCCTTTGCACTTTTGAATGCCGCTTCTGCAGTATTAAATTCATTGCGGCTTATCACTTTATCATCATACAACTGTTTTTGCATGTTGTATGTTTTTTCAGCCTGGTCAAGCGTTGCCTGCAAAGCGTCTAAAGCCGCCTGTGAGTTAGCAACCTGTGCTTCGCTTTGTACCACACCACTGGCTGCCTGGTTGGCCTGTATGGCATATATGTCTGCATATATACGGGCCACCACCTGGCCTTTCTTTACGCTGTCACCTTCCTTTACTGTCAATTCAGTGATTTCTCCACTGATATCAGGGCTTACTTTTACTTCTATTTCAGGGTACACTTTTCCGCTGGCATTTACCACTTGGGTAATGCTCCTGCGTTGTGCTTTTTCTGCCGTTACTTTTTTTCCTTCGTCTTTACCAAACACACCGGCGGCTTTTAAACCGATCAACGCCACCAGTAAAATACCGGTGCTTATCAATATCCATTTAACTGTTTTGCTCATAAATTTTGTTATTCGTGAATGGTGAATGGTTAATAGTGAATAACTGATAACTGATAACTAATAACTATTAACTTATAACTTCAGGCCTTGTCCTTTATAAAATTCAAGCACTTTCATCCTGAAAACATATTCGTATTGCGCCAACAGCATATTTACTCTTGCTGTGGTTAAATTATTCTGATTGGTGATCAATTCAAATGTGCCAAGCAGGCCTACATCAAAACGCTTTTTTGCAAAGTCATAGGTTTTCTGCGATGCAGCTACAGTTACTTCTGTAGAGTTGTAACGTTGCAATGCACTTAAGGCATTGGTGTAAGCCTGGTAAATATCCTGTTTCAATTGCTGGTCTGCCTGTTGTATGGTTAGTTCCGCAGCTTTCGCATTTAGTTTGCTTCTTTCATATGCTGTTCTTGCAGAGCCGCCATTGCTGAAGATAGGTATGGTAACAGCAATGCCAACATTTTGCCGGAAATTCTGATCCAGCTGTGAGCCATAGCCGTTCCACAATTGCCCAAAAGATTTGTTGCTGGATGTTCCACTTGGTATAGCCTCTCTTAAAAAATAATTTGTACCACCAATATTTATCGCCCCAAACTCAGGTCTCTCAGTACCATAGGTTACGCCGGTAATGTTGCTTTGCTTAAATGGATTGGAAAAGTTACTTCCTAAACCTGCAAAAGCAGATATTACAGGATACATGGAAGCCTTCGCCACTTTTACATTCATTTGCCACGCTTTCAACCTTAATAAATTTACTTTTTGTGCAGGTTGATTTTTAAGTGCCATAGCATATACATAAGCCGGCTGCAGGTCTGCAATTTTTTCCAAAGGTATTTTATCAACCGGTGGCACATCCAGTTCAAAAGCTGCAGCAGCATCCATATTAAGCAGCGCTTTTAACTGCAATACACTTATATCAGCCATTGCCCTTGTATTAATGATAGCAGTGCTGTCCCTGGCTAACTGGGCTTCCAGTTCGGTAGCGCTTAGTTCTGGTAATGAGCCTGCTTTTACTTTTAGCCTTGTTGATTGTAATTGATTTTTTGTTTGTGCAAACTGTAATTCAGATACTGCTATTTGTTCATGGTTCAATAAAGCCTGCAGGTATTGTGTAGCAACTGAAAGTGCAATATCATTTCTTATTTTTTCCACGTTAGCCTGCTCAGCTTTTGTATCCAGCTGTGCTGCCAATAAATTATTTTTTATCCTGTGCCAGTTAAAGATCATTACATCTGCACTAACGTTGTATTGCTGAAATAATAATTGAGTTGTGGTAAATTGGTTGGTGGTGGGATCTACAGACCGGCCAAACTGAACCCCGAGATTAGTGGAAAAATTTGCATTGGGATAAACTGAATTTTTAGCCTGTGTTTCGCTAAGTCCTGTAAGCTTGGCCTGTATTTCCTGCTGCTTTACATTGATATTATTTTGCCAGGCATACGCAACACATTTTTTCAGATCCCATTTTTCCTGTGCAGATGCATTTATGGCAAAGAAGATAAAAAACAGTAATGAAGTATAACGCATAGGTCAAAAATATAACATCCCTGTGGAATGAAATAATATGAATATATAAATGGCAAATTAGTAATTACCGCACCAGCACCACCGTTCCCTTTCTAACTATTTCTGTTCCCCTGAAAGTGGTACCTGCTGCCACCCACACATAAGCTGCCGCAGCCTGTGGTGTGCCTTTAAAATTTCCATCCCAACCCTGCAAAGGATCGCTGGTGGAAAAAACAACTTGCCCAAAACGATTGTAAACAATAAAATATTTGAATGTGGTGATACCAACCAGTATGGCCCTGAAGATATTATTACCAACGTTACTTTGTGGATTAAAAGCAGTGGGCACATAAATTTGCGGCCCGTCAAATATTCTTATCAACACCGTATCATAACTATCACAGCCAACAGGCGTGTATGCCCTCACAATGTATTGCTGGTTTTCTATGTTAGTGGCAATTGGATTGGCTATTGCTGTATTGCTTAACCCATCAGCAGGCGACCATTCATAATTCACACCGCCTGTTACACTCAACTGCACAGGCTCGTTGGATGCAGCGATAATGGTTTCGGCAGCAATAACAGCATTGGTGCTGTAAATAGTAATAAGAGAAGAATCAGTATTGGTGCAGCCATCACCAGCTTTAACCGATACTATTACGGGGTATGTTCCGCCATTGCTGTAAATATGTTGGGTATCTTTTACAGCCGCTGTACTGTTGTCGCCAAAATTCCATTGCCAGCTTTGTATGCCACCGGAAATGTCTGTCGCACTAAAATTTACAATTGAACCAGCACATGCTTCATTAAAATTGATGTCAAATGCAGGTTTACTTATTATTAAAAAACTTTTATCAAGTGTATTGCTTTTGCAGCCTTTGTCTGACACTACTTCAAGGCTGATGGTTTGATTACCTGCGGCAAAAGATCTTGTTGGATCCTGTTCGGTGCTCCATTGGCTGTTTTGGTATAGCCACGACCATTGTGCCACCGACCCATTCTGCACTTTTGATGAATCAGAGAATTGCATTAACTGGTTTTCACAACCATTGCCTGTGTAAGAGAAATCAACAATTGGTTTCGCTGCAATTATTAATTGTTTTGTAAGTGTATCAGAAATACAGGCGCCGGATTGCACCACCAATTTCACAGGTAATGTATCGACTGTGTTATATGTTACTGACGGATTTTGTTGTGTAAAAATTCCATTCCCTGTATCCCACCACCATCTTGAAATGGGATTGCCATCTGTTGTATAAGATGAATCTAATAATGATGTGGCAACTGACTGGCAAACAAAATCATTTTTAAATGCGGCTATTGGTTTTGCCCTTACAAAAACAGTTTTCTCAATCATGCCGAGACAACCTGCGTTGCTGGTTGCTGTTGCTAAGAATAAAACTGTATGTGAACCTGCTGTTAGATACAGATAATTTTTATTTTGTGTAGTAACAGGAGTGTTATCTCCAAAATTCCAGGCAAATGCCTGTACAGGATCAGGGCTGCTTACAACAATGCCGGTAAAGTTCATTATTGTACCAAGGCAAACCGAATCATTAAAAGTAAAATCAAGCACCGGTCTTGCATAGATATGAATTGTTTTAGTGAGGGTATCAGAAAGGCAACCTTCTTCAGTTTTTACAAACAGCCTAATGTTTTTATCACCACCTGTTGCATATTGGGTGGTGAAAGACGATGCAGTTGAAGTATTGCCATTATCAAAATCCCAATACCAGTTATTTACATTTCCAAATGGTGCTGATGAAGCATCTGTAAATAATATTTGATTGGTAACGCAACTGTCGTTGATAGTAAAGTCCACAACAGGTTTGCCGCTGATGCGTAATGTTTGGGTATTAATTTCTGTACAGCCATCGGCACCTAATACAGTTTGTGTTACGGTATAATCACCTGCTGCGGTATAAGTATGAACCGGGTTCAGGTTTACAGAATCAATATTACTTCCATCGCCAAAATTCCAATAGCGCTTTAATACGTTTGTAAAAGACACAGTGGTATCATAAAAAGTTACCGGTTCGTTGATGCATCTTTTTTGACCGGGAAGTAAATTGAACTTTGGTGAAAGGGCAGTGCAAAATTGCTGCAGGTTGGTAGCACCACCGGTACCGGCAGTAAAGCCCCAGAAAACATTTGGGTTTCCATTAAACACATCTGTAACAAGATCTTTTACAGCACTCACCCGTTGATTGCCATCAATGTAAGCAACCAATTCTTTTGTTGCCACATCCCACTTTATCCGGAACGTATGCCATTGGCAGTCTTCAATATTATCGCTGCCGGTAAGCGCTGTAACAGGCCCGGCAATATTTGAACTGGTATTTGAATGATTAAGTTCCCCGTTTAATTGTATGGCAATATGATCATATGTTGGGTCATTCACTTCATTGTTTTGCCAGGTGTCGATAGTAACACCAACCGATGGCGTAATGCCGGAAAAGCCTAATCCACCACCATTGCTTCCTACGCTGGTGCTGATGGGCTGCAGTACAAACACAATTCCATCGGCGCCGTTACTCTCGTTGCAGCCGAGGTTGATATCAAAATTAAAATCAAATGATTGGGTGAGGTCTATCTTAAAGTTGTTCCAGACAGAGCCGCTCTGGTTATTGGCATTGGGAGTGAGGGTATAGCAATGGCAGTTGTTGGTGGAGGCATTGCCATTAACAGTGTACTGGGCAAAAAGCCAGTTGCAAACAAACAGTAGTGGTACAAAAAAAAATAGTTTCATTTTCTTATAATACGGCTTGCACAAAACATAAAAAAGGCTGCCTTAGAAAGAGGCAGCCCGGTAAAATTAATAATTAATTCTTACCATGCTTTTTTTGCCACACCATCTGCCACGGCTTTAAGAGCAGCCGCTTCACCAAGCATGGTGGTCATTTTGTTTCCCTTGCCATCATTGCCCTGGGCCATGTAGCCACCACGGGATGTTTTCGTTATCACTGCATCCTGCATGGGAACGTTCTTTTCCTTGGTCTTCATGCAATAAGCTGTAATCATGTTTGACATCGTTTTTTGAATTTATGGTTAGTAATTAATGGTTGAAGCCCTACACTTCGGGAGACAAGCTACAAATTATCCGCCGTTTGGCAAAATAGCCTGTTTATAATGAAGATTATATGTGAATAAAACGGCCCCGACCAAGTCGGGGCCATTACCCTCATTTATTAAAAACTAAAGAAAAACCGTTTTAAATCTTCCTCATAATATATTCACCATTGGCATATACGGCAATGGCGCTGCTACTTTTTTCTCCTCTCTCTGTCCGCCCTTTTTTTTACAGCAGTAAGTATTATTCTTTACAGCCGCTTTGCTGCTGTGTAAAAAAGTAAAACATGTGCCTGATAAAAGGATGAGTGATACTACGATAATTGTTGACTGCTTCATGACTAAACTTTAAATGAAATACTAATATAAGCAAGATCAAATGTATCCACAAACCCACCTTTTTGCAACCACATAAACATGTGTGTTGCCCGGCGCTATACAATTTTATCTTTAAAAGCTTTGGCTACCGCTTCACTTTTGCTGTTTACATGCAGCTTTTCATATATCTTTTTAATATGGCTCCTTACTGTATCAATAGCGATATACATTTCACCAGCGATCATTTTATAACTATACCCTTCCACCAATAACTGCAACACCTGTTTTTCCCTGTCGGATAAATTATAATCTTCTCCTTTTTCATTATTCATAGAAGAAAACATCTTCAATACCTGTGTGGCAACAGATGCTGTCATTGGTGCTCCTCCTGTTTGTGCCTCAGTAATATACTCAAGCAATTTGCCGGGAGGTGTTTTTTTCAGGATGTAGCCATTGGCACCGTTGCTTATTGCCTGAAAGACATTTTTGTTATCGTCAAACACAGTAAGCATTAATATTTTCACATCGGTATCCACTTCCCTTATTTGTTTCAACCCTTCCAGGCCATTTACGCCCGGCATATCAATATCCATTAATATCACATCTGGCTTAAATGCCTGTACTTCCTCCACCACATTATTACAATTTTTGAAAGAGGATAATACTTCAAACCCATCTGAGCCATTAATGAGCATCGTAAGCCCTTCTCTTAGTTGTGGGTTATCTTCATAAATAAGTGTTTTTATCATAGTTGAATTTTAAAGTACAAAAGTAGATGGTCCGGTATCAATAATCAACCGCATAAACATGTTAAAAGCCCCTGCCTCCTGTTGCCAGCCTGTACACTTTGGGTAATAATTGCCTTAATAAAGCACCTGTTATTACACAAATACATATTACCAGGACCGGTGCCAATACATACACCATTAACCGGTAATTGGGAAAATGGTTCATATACCTATACAGGAGCATGGTGATGTATTCAATAAGCGGCACATGCATACCATATATTACAAATGAAAAAGCAGTGAGCCATACAAACCACTTCCGCTGCATACACCATCTCACCACATCATCTAAACTAAACCATACGGCCAGCAGACCTGAAATAACTGTAGCTCCATATAGCAATAAAAGAATTTGCTGGCTCAATAAAGAATATTCTAATTCAAAAGCCATAAAGGATTTTATTACTCCAAAGCCGATGAAACAAACCCAAGCTAAATAACTGCTGAACCATTCCGGCTTTTTGTCGATAGGGTAATTACTTTTTTGTAACCAGATACCAAGGGAGAAAAAGAGCAACCCATTGCCTTCAACGAAATAGTAATTAAACTGGGTGATCCATATTAAAAACATGAGGCCCAGCCATATATATGGAAATTTTGTGATGCCCCATTTAAAAACAGGATAAAGAATATTGTAAATGAATAATGACCTTATAAACCATAGCTGGAATGATGTGGGGGCAACCAGCCACCTGAATAAAATACCCGGTTTATCTTTTTCATGCCCTATCCACCCGATCTCTTCATAAGGCCTGTTGTCTCCCAATTGGTCCATTAAAGAATCTTTAACGGCTTGTGCTGTTACCGGAAATTGCTGCAACAGGTAGGTTATTGCAAGCCCAACGGCACTCCATATAAAAAAAGGGATCATCAATGTGGTAAACCTTTTCTTTATCATTACAGGGTAAGGCTTTTTATCCTGCATGGAAAAGATGTAACCGGAAATAATAAACAGCAAAGGCATACGAAAACGCAATAAACCATTGGCCAGCAAAAATTCAATAAAGGTTGTAAAGGTTAACGGCTCATCCACCATTGAAAAAGCCTGCAGGTAACCATTTTTTAAATTGTATCCATGCACCAGGGTTAGCAGTGCAATGCACACAAAAGAATAAAACCTGAATTTTTGACTGAGGAAGCGGTTCATTCCTTTTAGTTTAATGTTTTATGATACAGGTATTACTAATTTTACTTCAGCGCCCTCTCCTTCATAAGACCTGATGGATATTTTACCAAGTAAATTATCTGCCCTTTTTTGCATGTTGCAAAGCCCGTTGCCATCCGCATTGTTTACGTCAAAGCCAATCCCGTTGTCTTTTACAGAAAGCACGAGCTTTTTATTTTCAGGCAATATTTTTATTTCAACTTTTGATGCCTTTGAATATTTGGCCGCATTGTTCACTGCTTCTTTAAATATTAAAAAGAGATCCCTTCTTGCCTGCATGTTCAGTTTTACATCATATAAAGATTCGTCTGTGGAAAAATCAAGTTCAATATCTTTTGCTTCCAGCACATTGGTGGCAAATTCCCTCATACGGGCAATTATTTTTTGCATGCTGTCATTGCTTGGCTTAATGCTCCATACAATATCATCCATTGCTTCCATCATGCGTTGGCTGTTATCGGTAATTTTTGAAATGTATTCACCGGCTTTTATTGAGTCGCTGTTCATTTTGCTTTTCGCCATCGAACTTAATATGTTGATAGTGCTTAATGTGCTGCCCATGTCATCATGCAGGTCACGGGCCACATGGTTACGTAATTTTTCCACTGCTAATAATTTATTCACCCTTAACCTGTGCACCACATAAATGATCAATGCAATTACAAAAAGTGATACGCTTAAAAACCACCATGTTCTCCAGAAAGGCGGTTTAATATAAATATGCAGTTGCGTAACGTTGGGTGAGCGGATGCCTTCAAGATTTTCGCAATACACTTTAAACACATAATTCCCTGCCGGCATTTGTGAATAATTTACCGACATGGATTTGTCAGCCTTTATCCAGTCTTCATCAAGCCCTTCCATTTTGTAATAGTAAGTGAGCTTATCACGCTGCATAAAACTTAAGGAAGCAAAATAAATGCTCACAGAATTCTGGTCATTCTTCAGTTTTATTTTATCCTGCATCATCATTGAATCAACAGGATAGTATTGGTTGAAGATCTTGAAATCGGTTATGGTAACATCAGGCGGCGGTTTGGTATTAGAAAATGCTGATGGATGAAACATTATCATAGCATTGCTGCCGCCAAATATCAGGTAACCTTCCCTGCATTGAAAATCGGCCATATTTGTTTTTTCGGCCAGCACTATACCGTCTCTTCTTCCGTAAGAAGTAATACGGTTGTTGGATGGATTATAACGGCAAAGGCCATTGGAAGTAATGATCCATAAATATCCATTGCCATCCGTACGCAGGCGTAGTACGCTGTTGGAAGGAAGCCCTTCTTCATAAGTAAGCAAACGTACTGTGCCTGTATATTTATTGATGAAGTTTAAAGAACCTGCTGCCAATACAATAATGCTGTCGTTGAGTTGTTCAATATCACTGCCACTGTTGGTGAATAATTTATTTGGGCCTTCACCGGCTGTAAAGTGCTGCAGCATTTTTCCTGTTGATGCATCTAATGCATACAGCCCGCTTTCGTAAGTAGCCACCCACAACATTCCCCTGCTGTCGAAAAATAATTTGTGAACAACAGTATTAAAGTGTTGTACTTCCGAAAATTTCTCCTTTTCATATTTAATGATCTTTCCTCCCTGTGTACCAAACCAAACGGCCCCCATGGCATCTTCTGTAATATACCTTGTGGTGCTGCCCATAAATTCAGGCGGCATAAAATACTGGGTTGTTTGCTGTTTGGGATCATGAAGCATTAAAACACCTCCATTACAGCCAACCCAAACCTTTCCATCTTTTTTTTGCTGGCAAAGCGCCCAGGTAAGTTTGATATTTCCTTTTTGTTCGCTGGTCCAGCTTTTTGGTGGTGGCGTGTTGTAAATACTGTTATCTATTTTACGTAAATATTTATCCAGCGATTTTACACCATAACTCCAGGAGGTAAGCCAGTAATCACCGTTATCCAATTCAAGAATGTCAGTTATCTCGGTCGGGTTTTTTTTATTATCGAATAAAATATTGATGACAGAAAAAGTGCCGGTAACGGCGGATGTAAAATACAGGCCACGGTTGGTGGCAATCCAGATGCTGCCATCTTTATCATCCATTACCTGGTAAACGGTTTCGTAAGTGATGCCGATCTGTGTTACATCTGCATCACTGCCGATATAATTAAATCTTTTTTGCTCAAGGTCATAATTATAAAGAATGCCGCCGCCATTTATCCAGATACCTCCCGTTTTTGTTTCAAAGATATCTTTGTGCTCAATGTAGCCTGCAGGGCCTTCGCTAATGCCTGCTGTATCCTGGGTATTGCTATTAGTTCCTGTACTGTCTAAACATACCAGCTGCGATTTATGCATAGCTTTTGGCCAGTTTATTATCCATGTTCTTCCTTTCTTATCAATAAAAAGTTTCACCACACCTTCCTGTATACTTTCATTTTGCAGAACAGGATTTTTTCCGGGATTAAAAATGCGGCTCCATGTTTGCCTGGTTGCTTTGTTATAGATGCACAAGCCACTATCGGTAGCGATCCAGGTTTGATTTTTTTTAGTATCGTCAAAAAATGAACGTACAGAACTGATCCAGGATGCCGGAAGATTAAAATGCTCATCATCCACAAAAGCACCTTGCTTTTTGTCATACCGCATCACGCCATATTTGAATACGGATAAATAAATATCACCGGAAGCATCCTTCCAGGCGCTGTAGTTTGCACGTGGGCTGATCTCTTTTTTAGGTTGTAAGGGGATCTTTTTATACAAAAAACTAACCGGGTCAAATAGCCCAAATTCATGAATATTGCCCAGCGATAAAAAAAGCCGGTTACTGTCTGCAGGGATTATTTGTGTAACTGTAGTATGTGGCATAGGGTCGCCATTAGCGCTGAAGTGAATGAACTTACTGCCATCAAAACGCTGCAGGCCATTGGCGGTGCCTACCCAGATAAATCCTTTTTTATCCTGGTAAATGCAGTGCACATCATTGCTGGCAAGGCCAATGCCATCTTCTGTACTGATGCGGTTGAAGGCAAAGCCTCTTTGTGCATCAGTATTGATGCTGTAAAAAAGGAGCAATAGTATAAGCAGCAGCCTGTCCATTTATGTTACAAATCTATATAAATGCCAAGGCAATTATAACAATGCGATGCTGAACCACATCTTTATGTGGTGCTTTTTATAGCCCAATTGAATAAAAAGCGGGATGAACGGTTATACAGCCGGTATCAATTGCAAAAGCTTTTAAAAAGGGTTGTTCCAGGCGCTTATTTTCACACACACATGCTATTGAAAAGGCTTTTTAAAACCTACACTTTTGTGTTGTAATTAAAATTAATAACCGTTGCGGTAAGCAACAAAAAGTAAAAGCCATGAAAAGAGTATTAACCATCGCAACTGCGATCATCCTTGCAACAACATCAACAGCATTTGCAGGAAACCATGACAACCCCGTAAACAAAACAACATCTTATGAATCATCTTTTACCAAAATACAGGTGGAAGATGGTATTGACATCTTGCTGGTGGAAAGCGCTGATAAGTCAATAGAATTTGAAGGTGATGAAGCGGCTATTGCCAAAGTGGACTGGAAAATTAAAGATGGTGTAATGCACATCAGCAGCAAAAAAGGTTCATTAAGGGGCAAAGTGAAATTGATCGTAAACGTAAACAACCTTAGGGAGCTTTCTGTAAAAGACGGGTCAGAAGTTATGTCTTATGGACAGTTGAAATCTGCCTCTTTAAGAATTTTTCTTGATGGAGATGCGTTCATTTCTGTAAAGAGCAGCGGCAACATCACTTTGTCAAATACCGGAGATACAGACCTGGAAGTAAGAAGGGTTGAGGGCAATGTAAAATTTGAATAAGGGTTCGTTTTGGTAAACAACACAGGCCATGCATATGTGTGGCCTTTTGTTTCTTCTCTTACAATTTGTGCAGCTAAATAATTTTATTATCACATTTTTAAAAAGTAAACAATGGCAGCAAAATTCTTTCAGTTTATGGACCAGGTATTCCTGCTGTTGATAGCAATAGAAGAAGCATAAACAAAATATACTACCATAAAAAAAGGTTGTCATTTTTTTTGACAACCTTTTTTATTATTTCAGATTATGATAAACTTTCTGAACATCATCGTCCTGCTCCAGTTTGTCAACCAATTTTAAAACATCCTGTGCTGCTTCTTCACTCAATTCTACAGGATTCATTGGAATACGTGTGAGTTCAGCAGTTATCACTTCTATCTTTTTTTCTTCCAGCGCTTTGGCCATGTGACCAAACTCATTGTATGCCGTACGGATGATGATATTGCCTTCGCTATCCTCACCAATTTCTTCCAGGCCATAATCGATCAGTTCCAGT
>JAZKGV010000093.1:0-10333 GCA_040385725.1 Bacteroidota bacterium
ACAACTTCATTTCACCAGCTTATAACGCCGGCGCTTCTTTTAAACTGATGCCACAAAAAAAAGCAACGCCTGTGATATTGGCAATGTATGGTTACAATGCAGGTTTAAAGATCAAAAATGTGTCGCCGTTTGGGCAGAATGAAATTTTAAATAAAACATACTATGGCTTTACCGCAGGCGCAGGTATGGAATTTGGCTACGGTAAAAAAGGAGGCATAGTAAGCTTATCTGTATTGGTACCTTTCCGCAGCAAAGAATTTCACGACACGTATGATGATTTTAAAAACAGGGGGTATAAATTTAACCCTCCTGTTTTGCCTATTGCAATAAGTATTGGCCTTATGTTTTAAGATATGCTAAGAAAAGTATTTAAAGAAAAAGCATAAAAAATGCCTGCTGTAATTAACAGCAGGCACAAATATTTTTTTTAGTATTAAAAGTGATAACCCACTTTAATGCCAATACCAAAGTTAAAAATGCTTTGCTTGTAGGTGGCAAAACCTTCGGTGAGGGCACCACCATTATTAAAATCGGAGTACCCTGCATACTTTGTTCCTTTTACATTCCTCATACCAATGCTGGTGGTGTATTCCATTGTAAGCCTGTCATATATACTCTGGTAACCAAAGTGTACCATAATATCGCTTATATTTTCATGTTCGCTTTTAGCTGAACCCTTATGTTCCCAACCGCCTCCATCGTTAGCAAGGCCGGGGATGCTGAATTTATAATGCAGGTAATCATAAGAAATGGCTACAAAACTGCCGTCTGGTGCTTCGCTTTCAAAATACAGGCGGGGCTGTATTGAAAACATATATCCCATACCGGTCGTCCTGGTATCATAATTAAAAAGCCCGTCAGCTTCATCAAATTGAGAATCATCATCCCAGGGATAAGTCATTTTGATACTGCTATTTTCGCCTGTTTTGTTAATAGCAGACCTCCAGTAATTTTTGCCGGTTACGCCAGCACCAACCTGTACACTAAAGAAGTCTGTAATTACCCTTTCGTATAAAAGAGGGTAAGTGCCGCTTATAAACCCAAGTGGTGCGATCTTTACAATATTCGCCTCCCCGGTTTTTTTGCGTTCGCCTCTTTCAGATTTGTTTTCGTTGAAGAAAATGACAACGGTGCTGTCTTTCTTGTTTTTCTGGGCCTTCAATACCGTGAAGAAAGGAACGGCCAAAAGAAGGGTTAAAAAGATTTTCTTGTGCATGTTAGTTTTATTAGTAATTCGGCAAATATATTTATTTTCGCCAAAAACAACTTAAACACAATGAAAAAATTGATTCCTATGCTGCTGCTGGCATTGCCTGCGGCAAAGCTTTCTGCCCAGAAAGTAGTCATCAACTGGGGTGAAGAGAGTAAAAAAGAGATGACCTTCCGTTCTTTTGTACGGGGCAATGGTACAGACATGATAAAACTTTGCTTTGATGGAAAAGGTGGGGGCATGTTTGGCGGTAAATCAACCCAAACTCCTGTGCTTACCCGCTACACCGACAAACTAAGTGAAGCTGGCGAAAGGATCATAGAAGTTGATGACAAGAATATTGTATTCAACGACCTGCTGAGCGTAAAAGGTAAGCTGTTCTTATTTACCAGCCAATACGATAAGGAAGAGAAAATCACCAACTATTATTGCCAGCCCATCAATATCCAAACGCTGAACCCTGATGGTAAAATAATCAATATGGGCACGTTTGAAGCTTTTAAAAAATCGAACCAGTCTTCTGTTGGTTATGAGTTTTCAAAAGATTCAACTAAAGTGTTGATGTTTGGCAATAATGCTTTCAAAAAAAATGAAAATGAAAAGTACTTTATAAAAGTGCTGGATGCCAACATGCAAAAATTGTGGGAGAAAACAATTGAACTTCCCTATAAAGATAAATTTGTTTCTGTTGAAGACCAGTTGATAACCAATGAAGGAAAAGTAGGTGTGCTTATTAAACATTATGACCAGGAAGTAACAAAAGAAGCTATAAGAAAAGATGGCGAAAAAGTACCGGCCTATAAAACCAAATTACTGGTGTATGATAAAGACAATGCAAACCCAACTGAATATCTTTTAGATATTGGAAATAAATTTGTGCATACCCTGCAACTGGCGGATGACAATATAAACAACCTGCTTTTATTTGGCCTGTACAAAACAAAACAAACCGGGTACATAACAGGCTTTTTTACTGCCACTTTTGATAAAGCATCAACAAATGTTACTACAAAAAACCTGAACCAGTTTCCTGACGCATTGGTAGAACAAATAAAAATTGACAAGCAAGGCAGTGATAAAGAAAAGGACCCGGGATTATCAAAGAACTTCAGGCTTGCATCAGTAGAAGAAAGAGAAGATGGCTCAAAAGATTTTGTATTGGAATATTACCAGGCTATTTACGTACCACCAAGTTCTTATGGCGCCACTGGTGGTTATTCACCAGGCTACTTTATCTACAACTTTGGCGATATCATTGACATTAATCTTAAAGCAGATGGTAAAACTGTTATTGGCAGGATACCTAAAATGCAAACATCAAGAGATATTACTTACTTCAGCACCTTCAAAACAATGATGTATAAAAATAAGTTGCTGGTATTTTATAATGATGATGATGACAATATCGATCGTGATATAGAAAAGAAACCAGATCCATTGCATAAATTCAATAAGAGCGTTTTTGTAATGGGTGTGATAGATGATAAAGGTGCAGTAACAAGAGAAATTCTTTACCGCAACAAAGACAACAAACTCACAACTGCTACAAGCCAATGTATGAGAATTGACAAAAATAAAATTGGCCTGTATGCCCAGAAATTAGGTGGTTTCTTTTCAGCTGGAAAAGATATGATTGGTATATTGGAAATAAAATAAACGGACTGATTCATTATAAAAACGGCTGTATAATAACAGCCGTTTTTTTATGCGATATTATGTGAAGAAGGGTCTTGCTTTAAAATTTCCGTCATTGCTTCAAACAGATCGGGGTAACTGGTTCTAAGCATAACAGGTTTTTCAAAAAACACTTCCACACTCTCTGCCCAAAACTCCTGGAAATTTTTGAGTGCATAATCTGAATACAGATCATTGCCTGGCTTTTGTTCCTGCTCAAAAGCTTTGTTACCACAGGCATCAAACAATGGGAACCTGGCAACAAAATCCCTTTCTACATTTTCGCCTGTTTCAAAATATTGATAATAAAAGGCGTGGGCAAATTCATGCAGGCCTACATTCTGCCCATTCTCAGGAAATTGGTAGCCATTTAAAAAATGTTTCCATGAAAGATTAACACTATGGCCGGACACATTGCCTTCCAGTACCCGTAGTGTGGGATGATAGCCAATAAATTCTTCAGGAAAAATATGAATGTGAGAAAAATAGGGCAGTAAATATTTATCCAGCCCAAAACTTATCTGAACAGCCGAAGCACTGATAAGTATTGGCATTTCTTTAAAGCCACTTTCATCATGTATCACAAAAATTTTTTCGCTGATAAACCTTTTCAGGCGATGAAGGAATTTCTCTTTGCCTGTTTCGCCGATCTTTGTGTAGTAAGGAAAATATTTATTCAGTACAGGAATTAACTCGTTATCTGAAAACTCCAGTTCGCTACCGTAGTAAACAAGATATTTTACTTTGTTATCATCAGGCACATAATCATTTTCCCTTACTGCTTCGGCTTCATCCTCGGCTTCCTGCCGTCTTGCATTTTTAACAGCTACTATCACCAAAAAAATAAAAAAGAATAAAAAAACAAAAGGCATAAACGTATCATCCTTATGCTCTTTGGCATCAATGTAAGGCTGCACTTCCATTGCATGTATGATGGAGTCGGTAACAGACTGTACATTTTCCGGCAGGCTATCACAGGAAATAGCATTGCCGGCCGAATCAAAGCATTGAACGTATCTATCTTGAGGCAAGGGTTATTATTGCTTTAGTTATCTTCCAAATTTACATCGTCACCGCCATCCAGCAATGGTATATCTGATACCGATGCGCCGGCAATACCTTTTACAGAACCATATAGGCCGCTGGTGCTCAGCAATACTTTTTCTAATTGCTTTTCTCTCTCCTTCCATATTTTTTCCATCTGCACTCTTTCTTTGGTAATACCGTTTCTCATCGCCACAAAGCCTTCCACTATTGCTTCCATTTGTCCACGAAATTCGATGCCCGTTAAATAATCATACAGCATCTGCATTTTATCGCCTTTGTTTTCCTGGCTTTTAACAGCAGTGTTGATTTTAATAATGCCATTACGGAGTACTTGCGCCACACTTGCCACTTCCGTAAATCCACAAACCCATACTCCATCTTTTTCTCCAAAGCGTTCCATATCTTTTGGAAATACCTGCGTAACTAATATTGCCACATCAGCACCTTTATTACGCATATCAGATTTTAATTTATCCACCCAGCTATTGCTCCATGTTTTGGTTCTCTTGCTTTCATAAATGATCTTTCCGCATTCATTACCACTGTTGTTTCGTACAATTTGAATGCAGTCTGCACCTTCTACCCCTTTGCCTACTTCTTCAATCCCATCAAAAGGAAAATTCTCTTTGAGTATTTCCTCTAATAATAGTTCCTGTGCTTCTCCCTGGCGCTGCATGCTTCCCTGCTCTGCCCTGCGTTTCATTTCATCCGCCAGTTTTTTCTGCTCTTCCAATTGCATTTGCACCTCTTTCAATTTCATCTGCATTTCATTTTCCTTCAACTGGTTCTTTTCTCCTTCCTGTTTTCTTATTTGTTCGCTAAGCAATTCCCTTTCCTGCTGCATTTTTTTCTGCAGTGTTATTTCCATTTCTGCTTCTTTATTTTTTAGTTCCTGTTCCTTCTGCAAAAACTCAAATTCCTTTTTTCTTGCTTCTCTCAATTTTTCTTCGTTCTCTTTGTTATTATTCTCCAGCAGGCGAAGTTGGTTTTCAAAATCACCGGCAATAGATTTCCTGAGTTGTTCCTGCAACTCCATTTCCATTTTCGCTTTTTCCTGTTGCATTTTTTGGGCAAAAATTTCATTAGCATTTTTTCTTGCGTCTTCAAATTTTTGTTGTGCATCCTGCAGTTGTTTTTTATCTGCTTCCACTTTATCAAGCGATTGCTGTAATTTTTGCTGATACTGTTGTTCCAGTTTGACTTCTATATCAGCAGCCAGCACATTCTCCACATCAAACTGATGCCCACAGTTGGGACATTTTATATCATTGGCCATTGCGCTATTTTTTTTACAAGATAAGAATTATTGAAAGCACCATTCCATACTTTCTTCAAATGAAAAATGGATAATACATTACTGCTTATCCATTTTTAAAATATTGAAACTAAAAAATTAATCCACTGTTGTTACTTTGATAACATTGGTAGGTAAATGCAACACTACCGGGGTACTGCCCGTATTCACCACCACATCGCCGGTTTTTAAAAACCCTCTTTCCTTTAGGATGCTTATCTGGTCAAAGAAAATATCATCAAGGCTTTCTTCTTCGCCATAATAAAAGGCCCTTACACCCCAGCTTAAACTCAACTGGTTTATCAACGTTCTTTCTTTACTGAAAATAAACAGCGGCACTTTTGGCCTGTAGCTGCTAAGCATAAAAGCGGTGTAACCACTTTGCGTCATCCCCATTAAGGCAGTGGCATCAATATCCTTAGCTATGTTACAGGCGCTGTAGCATAGTGCATCACTCAATATAGAAGGCGAGTGAGGTTGTGGTGTCAAAATATCATCCCTGTCATAATCATATACATTGTTCTCTACTTCCAGGATTATCTTACTCATCATTTCAACCACCAGTTTTGGATAAGCACCCATTGCTGTTTCACCACTCAGCATTACTGCATCGGCACCTTCCAGTACCGCATTGGCCACATCTGTCACCTCACTCCTGTTGGGTTTGGTACGCTCCATCATACTCTCCATCATCTGTGTTGCCACTATCACCGGCTTTGCCCTGTGCATACACTTAAGAATGATATCTTTTTGAATTAATGGCACTTGCTCTACAGGAACTTCCACACCCAAATCGCCCCTTGCCACCATGATACCATCACTTTCAATAATGATGTCACGGATATTTCTCAATGCCTCCGGCATTTCAATTTTAGAGATGAGTTTTATCTTGCTGTTCTTTGCATTTATCCTTCCTTTTATTTCTCTTACATCATTTGTATTTCTTACAAAAGAAAGCGCCACCCAATCTAAATTCTTTTCCAAAATAAAATCAAGGTCCGCAATATCTTTTTCTGTAAGAGAAGGCATGGTGAGTGCAGAGTCCGGAAGGTTTACACCTTTTTTGGGCGTGAGTGTACCACCTAGTGTAACCTGTATCTTTATTTCTTTATCATTCAGGATTTCTTTTGCAGCTACTTCCATTTTACCATCATCCAAAAAAATACGTTCGCCTACTTTTACATCCTTTGCAAGATTGGGATATGACACATAAATTTTTTCTGATGTACCGACAATCTTTTCGGTGGTAAAAATAATTTCCTGTCCTTCCTTTAACTCAATTTTTCCATTCTCTAAATCTCCCACTCTTAATTTGGGGCCTTGCAAATCTCCAAGAATCGCAATATTATATGGCTGTGTTTTATTGATCTCCCTTATGTATTCAATTATTTGCGATTTATCTTCGTAAGAGCCATGAGAAAAATTCAACCGGAAACAATTTACGCCGGCCTGTACAAGCTCCAGTAGTTTTTCGTAGGTAGAACATGCCGGCCCTACTGTGGCAACTATTTTTGTTCTTTTTATAGTGTGCTTAATGCCTGCTTCTTTATCCATATTACGGTGCAGGTATTTACTGATATTCTTACTCATTCGTTAGTTATTTGTTATTCGTTATTCGTTAATCGTTATTTGTTAATCGCTAAACTGTTACCCTTCAATATTTGTAAATAATGAATATAGAAAGTCTGTTACTTTAAATGCAAATAACAATTAACGAATAACTATTTTTAACTGGCTAATATCTTTACAATTTTCATCCACTCTTCGCTGATGCGTTGCTTCTTTTTTACCGCTTCATTAAGAGGTATATAACTCATCCTGTTATTTACAATTCCCACAAATACATTGTGCCTTCCTTCTATCAAACATTCCACAGCACTGTAACCCATACGGCTTGCTATCAACCTGTCAAAACAACTTGGTGAGCCGCCCCTTTGTATATGGCCAAGAATACAAACCCTTGCTTCTGTTTGCGGCATACGTTCCTTTATCGCTTTTGCTACTTCGTTGGCACCTCCAAACTCTTCGCCTTCCGCAACCACAATAAGATTTACCAATTTTTTCCTTCGTTCTTTTTCTGCCAGTTGATTTACAATTTCATTAATATCAGTCTTACGCTCTGGTATTAAAATATTTTCAGCACCGGTTGCAATACCGCTGTGCAAAGCAATGTAGCCTGCATCCCTTCCCATCACTTCAATTACAAACAGGCGGTCGTGTGCATCCATCGTATCCCTTATTTTATCAATTGCCTCTACAGCTGTATTTACTGCTGTATCAAAGCCAATGGTAAAATCGGTGCCTGCAATATCTTTATCAATAGTACCAGGCAAACCAACGCAGGGTATATCATGCTCATTGCTGAATGTTTGTGCGCCACGAAAACTGCCATCACCACCAATGATCACCAATCCATCTATGCCATGTTTCTTTAAATTGTTATACGCTTTTGTTCTTCCTTCTGGTGTAAAAAATTCTTTGCACCGGGAAGTTTTTAAAATAGTACCGCCTCTTTGTATGATATTGGCTACACTGCGGCTCTCCATCTTGAATATATCATCTTCCACCATGCCGCTATATCCACGCATGATGCCATACACTTCAAGCCCGTGGTAAAGTGCAGTACGAACTGCAGCCCTCACACAGGCATTCATCCCCGGAGCATCGCCGCCTGATGTAAGCACTCCTATCTTAGTAACCTTTTTCTTCATCTGGTATTTCATTTTTTATCAAAAGATTAAAATTGTAATAATGTGTGGCAAAACAATCTTTCTTTTGGTTATTTCGTCAGAAACTTAAATATCGATCAACTTTATTTTAAAATCAACATTATTTTCTAATGTGATTGTGTCAAAAATACATATTTACGTTCAATAGTTTTAAATGAATTTGCAGCTATAACGTTTGCGTTATTTTTCCAACTGTACAAAAGCACTGTACATAATACCAAATACTTTTTCCTTAACTGCTTTTGCATCAGTATTTGCTACGGACACAGGGGCAAAAAAATTCATGGTGAGTTTTTTGGGCAACAGGTAAAATTTTTTATTGATCGGCATAGCCTTTTTTGTACCGGTAATAATGCATGGAATGACTTGCTTTTGTGTTTCCACCGCCAGTTTAAATGCTCCGTCATAAAAAACTTTCAGTGGCTCCTGTGTCCTGTTCCTGGTGCCTTCGGGATAAAGGCATATGTGCATACCAGTCCGTAATACTTTTTTCATTTCATCAAAACTGCGGCGGCGGCTTGATTCATCATTCCGGTCAACCAGCACCGAGCCTTTGCTGTAAAACCATCCAAACAATGGCACTTTTGCAAAAGAAGATTTGGCAATAGTTTTATTTGCACCGGGCACATATGGTGCACTCAATGGTACATCTAATAAAGCATTATGATTAAATACCACTACATAGTTTTCACCTTCTTTAAAATGTTGCCTTCCATTGATGGTAACAGGGCACCCGATGAGCCACAACCATGTATTCATCCACAACCTTGATATGGCAATAAAATATAACTGCCCACTTTTCCCAGGTATGACATATGATAACATTGAGGGTAAAAAAATGATGAGAAATGTTGCAACAAAACTTATCAACCCCCACAAAGCCCATACACGGGCAAAGATTTCAGTAAATAGTGATAATGTGGACGAATTATTATTTGAGACAGTTTTTGTCATAATTCAATTTTAAAACAGGCGATCTAAGGTGTAAGCAACTTCCAGTTGATTGGTTGTTTTCCCTGCTTTACCAAATAATCATTTGCTTTTGAAAAATGTTTGCAGCCGAAAAAACCATTGTGTGCACTTAATGGTGATGGATGTGCTGCTTTTAAAACCAGATGCTTTGTTTCATCAATTAAAACTTGTTTCTCTTGTGCAAACTTACCCCAAAGTAAAAACACAATTCCTTCTCTTTGATCCGATATTTTATTTATCACTGCATCTGTAAAATTCATCCAGCCTATTTTCTGATGACTACCAGGTTCATTCGCCCTCACCGTAAGCATGGCATTTAACAACAACACACCCTGCTCTGCCCACTTGGTAAGGTTGCCATATTCCACGGGCATCGGTATCCCAATATCACTTTGTATTTCTTTATAAATATTTACCAATGACGGCGGTGGTTTTACTCCATTCGGCACTGAAAAACTAAGCCCATGCGCCTGGCCCGGGTTATGATAAGGATCTTGCCCCAATAACACAACAGATATCCTGTCAAAATGCGTTTGATTAAAGGCATTGAAAATAAGCGGACCTGGAGGATAGATTATTTTACCAGCTACTTTTTCTGTTTTCAGGTGTGTAACTATTTCTAAAAAGTAAGGCTTGGTAAATTCATTTTTTAATACCTCCTTCCACGAAGCTTCTATTTGTACATCCATGATGAGGAATTTGTATAAAAATACAAAAGCCGGGATAACTGCGCTTATCTTTTTATTGTTATACTTCTATTTTAAAGGGTGAGCGTGTCCTTACATTTATTTAATAATGGTTACCTACATAACAACCGTGTAACAAAAAATATAAATAAACTAAGTACGAGTAAGCCACTGTTTCCAGAATTTATAAATAAAGATGCGCCCTTAACGGGCGCATCTTTCTACCAAAATTAAAACTCAATCAAACGTTTTATTTCCTGTTCACCAATACAGTTTGTGTTGTCCTGCTTCTGTCAGGAGCAGTGATCTCTACTGTGTAAGTTCCCCTGCCCATGGTGGCTGGCAAACTGATGTTTTGTGTAGCTGAACCACCTGAATGTGCTATCGTTTTGATAGCCACTGACTGGCCTCCTGCTGCTAATATCCTTACACTGTATTTGCCTGCTGCCTGGTTTTTGAATTGCAGGTTCATTACGCCATTTTCGATCGGATTTGGTGCAATGCTGTATCCTTGTTTGGTATCGATAACAATTGATTTTGCTTTTGCAAATACAAGCCTGAACCTGTTCGCTTTAGCTGAGCCTGCAGCCTGATCTACTGTGAACTTAACTGTATTATTTTCTGTTGTGCTCAGCTCTGTGCTGGTCTGCAGGTAGCTGTCTTCCAGTATTGCTGTTACGCCTTCTGGTAAGTTCAGGTTTGTGATTGCTAACTCAATTGT
>JAZKGV010000094.1:0-3450 GCA_040385725.1 Bacteroidota bacterium
GGATTTAAGTGAATTGATAGAATATTTTCAATCTTTTTTTAAATATTTTGGAAATATTATTGGCTATGATAATTTTCTTTCCTATTTTCGAACTTCAAATTTTTCGAACATCAATGACAAGCCAAACAAAATTTACTGCCTTTTATTTTAGCTATTTCTATTTTATGAATAGGCCGGGCAACTTTTGTTAATCAGTAAACACAAAAACTTAACATAAAAGGTTCCCGGCAAAAAAGGCCGGGATTTTTTTTGATATGAAGACAAGAGTATCTATACAGGGTTTTGAAGGCAGCTTTCACCAGGAGGCGGCCCGCCAGTTTTATGGCCCGGCTGTGGAAGTGATCTGTTGTGCCACTTTCAGGGACGTAATTAAAATTGCCAGTAATAAGAAAGAGAGCGAAGGCGGTGTAATGGCGATAGAAAATTCTATTGCCGGGAGCATTTTACCTAACTACAACCTGCTGCAAAAAAGCAATCTTAAAATTATTGGAGAAGTTTTTTTACAGATAAAGCAAAACCTGATGGTAAACCCAGGGGTTAAACTGGCCGATATAAAGGAAGTACATAGCCATCCTATGGCCATACAGCAATGCCTTGATTTTTTAGATAAATACAACTGGCGCATTGTTGAAACAGAGGATACAGCATTAAGTGCAAAGCATATTCATAAGCACCATAGCAAACATATTGCAGCTATTGCCAGCAAACTGGCTGCAGAGATCTACCAGTTGGATATGATCGCACCTAACATCCATACACTAAAAAACAACTATACCCGTTTTCTGGTATTGCAAAGAGGTGGTGAAACAACCGAAGTAAGCGACGCTAACAAAGCATCCATTAACTTTAATACAGACCATTCAAAAGGAAGTTTGGCAAAAGTGCTCAATACCATTGCTGATGCCGGTATCAATTTAAGCAAGTTGCAGAGTATGCCGATACCGGGAAGTGATTTCAAATATTCATTTCATGCAGATATGGAGTTTGATTCAAAAGAGCAATTGAATGGAGCAATGGAGAGGATCAAGAAACAAACCGAAGCATTGAATGTGTTGGGGATTTATAAAAATGGAAGAAGTAAATAAGAAATAAGAAATGTGAAATAAGGAATAAGAAAGTGAAGAAACATTTGTGTCAATTAGTGTTATTAGTGGCGAAATCAAATCTGTGTAAATCTGTGTAATCTGTGGCGAAAAATAAATCAGTGGTTTAAAAAATGCAAACAGCAAAAAGATTAGAAGACATTGGCGAATATTATTTTTCTCAAAAACTGAGAGAAATAGATGCGTTGAATAAAGCAGGAAAAAATGTTATCAACCTCGGTATTGGCAGCCCGGATCTGCCGCCACATCCGGAAGTGATAAAAACATTGCATGAAGAAGCATTGAAACCAAATCAGCATGCTTATCAAAATTATAAAGGAAGCCCGGTTTTGAGAAATGCCGTTGCTAACTGGTATAAAAAATGGTATAATGTTGAACTGAATGCCGAAACAGAAATACTGCCTTTGATCGGAAGCAAAGAAGGTATCATGCACATTTGTATGACCTACTTTGAACAAGGTGTTTCAGTGCTGGTGCCGAATCCTGGTTATCCTACGTATGCAAGCGCCGTAAAAATTTCCGGGGCAACACCGTTGTTTTATGAATTGAAAAAAGAGAATAATTATTTCCCTGATTTTGCTGCAATAGAAAAGTTGATGGCTGGTGCAAACGTAAAAGCAATGTTTGTGAACTATCCGCAAATGCCAACCGGGCAATTGCCTACAAAAGAAATGTTTGAACAACTGGTTGCCTTTGCAAAAAAGCAAAATATTTTATTGATACATGACAATCCTTACAGTTTTATCCTGAATGATAACCCGGTAAGTTTATTAAGTGTGGAAGGAGCCAAAGAGGTAGCGATCGAATTAAACTCTTTGAGCAAATCTCATAACATGGCTGGCTGGCGTATTGGGATGCTGGTTGGTGCAAAAGATAAAATTGATGACATTCTGAAGTTTAAAAGCAATATGGATAGTGGAATGTTTCTGCCTGCACAATTAGCAGCAGCAAAAGCATTGCAATTGGGAAAAGAATGGCATGACGAAGTAAATGCTGTTTATACAAAGAGAAGAGAAAAAGTTTTTGCATTGTTGACTTTACTGGACTGTGAATTTGATACTACACAGGCAGGAATGTTTGTATGGGCATCTATCCCATCAAAATATAAAAATGGGTTTGAAGTAAGCGATAAAGTATTGCAGGAAGCCAATGTGTTTATTACACCCGGGGGAATTTTTGGTAGCGCAGGGGATGCTTATATAAGAGTAAGCTTGTGCAGTACGGAACAAAAATTTGAAGACGCCATCAACAGAATAAAAGAATCAGTAATTAATAAGCAACATGTTTGATAAAGTTACCATCGTAGGCGTTGGCTTAATAGGCGGTTCATTGGCGTTGGCGCTGAAAGAAAAGGGCTTTGCCAAAAAAGTAATAGGTGTTGGCAGATCCAAAACCAGTTTGGATAAAGCGCTTGAATTGGGATTGATTGATGAGGCATTGCCATTAGATGAAGCGGTAAAGCAAAGTGATTTCATTTATGTTGCTATCCCGGTAGATGCAACACTGCCTGCGATGAAACAAATAATGGACCTGGTTACTGATAAACAAATTGTGGCAGACGGCGGCTCAACAAAATCTGCTTTATGTGATATGTTGAAAGACCACCCGATGCGTAAGCAATTTGTGGCAACGCATCCTATGTGGGGTACTGAATACAGTGGCCCGGAAGCGGCAGTCAAAAATGCTTTCGCCGGAAGGGCCTGTGTGGTTTGTGAAAAAGAAAAGAGCGATGTGGATGCCGTAAATAAAGTAGAAAATATTTATAAAACGCTTGGTATGCATATTATATACATGGATGCCAAAGCACATGATATACATGCGGCGTATGTGAGCCATATATCTCATATCACCTCCTTCGCTCTTGCCAATACCGTATTGGAAAAAGAACGAGAAGAAGATACGATTTTTGAATTGGCAGGTGGTGGTTTTGAAAGTACAGTTCGTTTAGCAAAGAGCAACCCTGCTATGTGGGCACCGATATTTATGCAGAACAGGGATAATGTACTGGATGTTTTGAATGAACACATCAGCCAGTTAAGAAAATTTAAAGCCAGCCTGGAAAAAGAGAACTGGCAATATTTACTGGAGCTGATGGATAATGCTAATAAGATAAAAAGGATATTGAAGTGATTTTTAGAGAAGCCAATACCAGCGATATAAAACAAATGCAGTTTGTACGACATGCAGTGAAAGAAAATATCTTAAGCGATCCAGCATTGGTTACTGATGAAGATGTGGCAGAATTTATTAATAAAAGAGGCAAGGGCTGGGTTTGTGTGCTGCATAGCGAAGTGGCAGGGTTTGCCATTGTTGATCTGATAGATAATAATATATGGGCATTGTTTGT
>JAZKGV010000095.1:0-8963 GCA_040385725.1 Bacteroidota bacterium
TGCCAGCGGCATGAAAGCTATCGCACAGGCTGCACAAAGCATTATGTTAGGTGATGCGGACATTGTAGTTGCAGGTGGTATGGAAAGTATGAGCAATGTTCCTTTTTACAGCGATAGCTTACGTTGGGGAAATAAATATGGCAACGTAAGTATGATTGATGGCCTGGCAAAAGATGGTCTTACCGATGTGTATGATGGAAAAGCAATGGGCAATGCAGCAGAAATGTGTGCAAGCACCTGCAATGTCTCAAGAGAAGAACAGGATGCGTTTGCTATAGAAAGTTATAAGCGTTCCCAGGCAGCCGTTAGTGGCGGTAAATTTGAAAATGAAATTGTGCCGGTTGCTATCCCACAAAAGAAAGGCGACCCGGTCTTGTTTGCAAAGGATGAAGAACCTTTTAATGTAAAGTTTGAAAAGATACCGGAACTGAAAAGTGCTTTTCAAAAAGATGGCAGTGTAACGGCAGCGAATGCCAGCACCATGAATGACGGCGCTGCAGCGCTGGTATTAATGAGTAAAGAAAAAGCAACTGAACTCGGTTTAAAACCAATCGCTAAAATTGTAAGCTATGCAGATGCTGAACAGGCGCCTGAATGGTTTACCACTTCACCCGCCATAGCTGTGCCGAAAGCAATAGCGAAGGCGGGCTTAAAAATGGAAGACATCAGCTATTGGGAATTGAATGAAGCCTTCTCTGTTGTTGGTATTGAAAACAGCCGCCGTATGAAACTGGATCCTGCCAAAGTAAATGTAAATGGCGGTGCTGTTTCGCTTGGCCATCCTTTGGGCTGTAGTGGCGCAAGGATAATTGTTACTTTGATAAATGTATTGAAACAGAATAATGCTAAATATGGCGCTGCCGGTATTTGTAATGGCGGTGGTGGTGCCAGTGCAATGGTTATAGAAAATGTGTAACTTGAAAAAGTATTAGTTAATATATAAAGCTCAATAATGATCCTGAAACAAATCCTTTTTACATCAGCAATGTGTATGCTTACAAATATTGCTGTATCACAAACTTGTAGCTATTCTGTAACGCTTACTTCTCATGGAGCAACGTGTTTGCAAAGTGATACTATTAAACTTACAACTCCATCTCCAGCTTCCAGTATAACGTGGTACAGGAATGGAGACTCTGTTGCTGTTTCAGATCTTTCTCCTAAAATTATTGCAGGACGTAAGACTGGGAATGGAAGTGGTAGTACTCCGGAATTATTATATGAGCCACATGGTATTCATATTGATAGGTCTGGCAATATTTATGTTGCAGATGCAGGCAATCACAGAATCCAAAAATGGGCTCCAGGTGCATCAGAAGGGATTACAATTGCCGGCGGATATGATTCTGACGATGCTGTACCAAATGAAATGATAGTGTATAACCCCTTTGGTGTCGGCTTTGATTCCAGCGGCAACTTTTACACAATTGATTATGCTGCAAGACGGATACAAAAATGGACACCTGGAGCAACTTCAGGAATTACTATTGCAGATGGTAGATTTAACTCTGAACTATTAGGTACCCCAATGGGTATATACGTAACAAAAGGTGGAACTTTATATGTGAGTGAATTTCCCAATTACAGGGTACAAAAATGGTTACCCGGGGCAACAACTGGGATAACCGTTGCTGGGGGAAACGGGTTTGGCAATGCTAATAACCAGGTGGCATTTCCTACCGGCGTATTTGTTGATGAAAGAGATGAAACGGTATATGTTTGTGACCTCAACAATAACCGGGTGCAAAAATGGCTTGCAGGAGCTACAAGTGGTATTACAATAGCAGGAGGTAATGGTCTGGGCAATGCTGCTAACCAATTAAATTCTCCATGGGGGATTTTTGTTACAGGTGATGGAACTGTTTATGTTGCTGATCGTAGTAATAACAGGGTTCAAAAATGGGAGGCAGGTGCAATAAGTGGTATTACTGTTGCTGGTGGCAACGGTAGTGGCAATTCACCTGGTCAATTAGCAAGCCCGACTGATGTTTTTTAGATACTGCCGGAAATATTTTTATCTCGGAAACGGTAAATAACCGTATTCAGAAATGGGCGCCCGGAAGCACAGCAGGAATAACAGTAATAGGAAGCCCGATTGGCTCCGCACCCGTTACGTTTGGCCCGGGTGACGTTGTAACAGATAGAGAAGGGAATGTTTATATATCAGACGTAATTTCAAACAGCGTTAAAAAATATACAGCAGGATCTTTGACAGGAGTAACAATAGCTGGTGGAAACGGTCGTGGTAATGCTGCAAACCAGTTTGACCAGCCTGACGATATTTTCATTGACAGCAATAATACCCTTTATGTATGCGATATGAACAATCATCGTGTACAAAAATGGATATCCGGAAGCAGTAGTGGGATCACTGTTGCAGGTGGAAACGGGAGCGGAAGCAATCCAAACCAGTTGAACGAACCCTCATCTGTATTCGCAGATGGATCCGGGGCTGTATTTATTGCAGACCGCAATAATAACCGGGTGCAAAAGTGGTTACCTGGTGCCGTAAGCGGTGTTACCGTTGCAGGTGGAAATGGATTGGGCAGCAATGCTAATCAGCTCTATCGTCCGGATGATGTATTTGTAAATACGGCAGGTAATCTATATATCGCAGATGCTTTCAACAATCGTATACAAAAATGGGTACCCGGTGCAACATCAGGCATTACCGTTGCCGGGGGTGATTATCCTGCCGGAACTGCCGATAAACTTCACAATCCGAAGAGTATCTATGTAGACGACTCTTCTAATATATTTATTGCAGATTATCACAATCACCGGATACAAAAATGGCATGAGGGAGACGATAGCGCCGTTACAGTGGCGGGAAGTAGAAAGTACTATGGTTCTTTAAGTGACCAGATGTTAGTGCCAACCAATGTTCATATAGATAAAGATGGCAATCTATTTATTGTTGATGCATTTAATGCAAGGGCACAGAAATGGCCCAACGTGGTAGATTCTACATTTATTACCATGAGCCCGGGTAATTACACTGCTGTAGTAAAAGGTAAAAGTCCTGTTTGCACGGCTACGAGTAATGTAGTAACTGTTAACACAGGTTATACTTATCAATTTACCGGTAATGGCAATTGGTCAGACACCACTAACTGGAGTGGAGACAATTTGCCACCATCGCCTTTACCTGCCTGTTCAAAAATTATCGTCTCTCCGGAAGGCACTTGTATACTGGATGTGCCACAAACAATTTCTGCTGGGGCAAATATCACAGTGGTATCAGGAACTAACTTTGTGATCAATGGAAACCTTACCATTCAATAGTTTTGATAGTTTAGCTGGAATAATTTAATAATTGATAAATGAAAAAAATACTCTTCGTGCTTTGTGTTCTTTCTGTTTTTGATTCGAACGCCCAAACCAAAAAGTCATATACGATCACCGGTAAAATTGATGATATTAAAACCGGTACCATTTACCTGAATATTTATGAAGATGGAGGTGACAAAAAAGATTCTGCTGAAATTAAAAATGGAAGTTTTGTTTTTAAGGGAACAACTGAAGATGGAAGCAGGGCCAACTTCGATATAAAAGATGGTAAGCAGGATTACTTGAGATTTTATATGGAGAATGCGAATATCAGAGTAAGTGGCAAAGGTTATCCTTTAAGCGAATGGAAACTGGAGGGTTCGGCAATAAATACAGATAAAGAAGCATTGCAAAATCACCTCAAACTAATCAATGATAAATTTGATGCTCATTATAAATTGTATGATTATGCTGACAGCATAAAGAATACAGCAATGATGGACAGCCTGGATGAAGCTGAATTTGAATTGAACAAAGAAAAGAAGGACCATGTGGCAGCATTTGTAAAAAAGAACGCTGCATCTTTAATGAGTGCCATTGCCATCAAAGAAAATTTTGGCTATTATTCAGAAGCCTCAGAAGTAGCACCATTATATCTTGTATTGGATGAATCGATAAAACAAACAAAAACAGGTAAGGAAGTAAAGTTGATGCTGGATACTTATGAAAAAGTTGCCATTGGTAAGATTGCGCCGGACATTACACAGGAAGATACATTGGGAAATAAAATAAGCCTGTCTTCTCTTCGTGGCAAATATGTAATGGTTGATTTTTGGGCAAGCTGGTGTGGGCCTTGCCGTAAAGAAAATCCCAACATTGTAAATGCATACAATACTTATAAAGATAAAGGCTTTGATATTTTTGGTGTGTCTTATGATAAAACAAAAGCCAAGTGGACAAAGGCGATTGTAAATGATGGTTTGGTTTGGAAACAGGTGAGTGACCTTCAGGGCTGGCAAAATGCTACAGCAGAACAATATTATATCAAAGCTATTCCAGCTAATTTATTATTAGATAAGGAAGGACGCATTATTGCAAAAAATTTATTTGGCAAAAAACTACAGGAGAAACTGGCAGAACTAATAAAATAATCATAAACATTTATTACTGATTAAACTTTCTTGATCTCAAATTATCAAAGCCAACCTTTTTTGATCTTTCAAAGTCTTTTTCTTTTAACAACCCTTTTTTTTATTATTGGTACGCCAATTGTTTATACACTCTAATAAAACAGGAATTATGAAAAAATTTTTAGCTACCATTCTTGTATCTGCGCTGTTTATTTCAGGCTGTACAAAAAATGCACTCACAGGAAAAAGCTATGTGAGTTTAATATCAGAAGCACAGTTGCAGGAGATGGCTGTAACAGAATACCGCACTTTTTTATCACAAAGTAAAGTAGTAAGCGCTTCCTCAAATAAGGATGCGGAAATGGTAAAAAGGGTGGGCACAAGGTTGGCTGCCGCAGTTCAAACATATATGGATTCGCTGGGGGCATCAGACAAAATAAAAGGATACCAATGGGAATTTAACCTGGTAGATAATAAAGATATAAATGCCTGGTGTATGCCGGGTGGTAAAGTGGTTGTGTACACAGGCCTGTTGCCGGTTACGCAAAACGAAGCAGCCCTGGCAATAGTACTCGGCCACGAAATAATTCACGCTGTGGCAGAGCATGGCGGGCAGAGGATGAACAACACCTTACTTGCCCAGGGGCTTGGCACATTAGGTGATGCATTAACAAGCAAGAATCCAAAAGTGAACTCCATTTTTAATAATGTATATGCGCCGGGTGTGCAGGTTGGTCTGCTGTTGCCTAATTCAAGAAGTCACGAACTGGAGGCAGATAAATTCGGGTTGTTCATTGCAGCGATGGCTGGTTACAATCCAAGAGAAGCTATTCCTTTCTGGAAACGCATGGCACAGGGCGGAGGTCAAAAACCACCAGAGTTTTTAGCCACACACCCTTCAGATGAGAAAAGGATTGCTCAACTTGAATCATTCATGCCCCAGGCATTGAAACTATATAAACCTGTGAAAAAGTAATCGATCCGCAACTGTTTAAAGTCCCCCGTTAGCTAACGGGGGATTTTTTATTGCTGGGCTTTTTGGAACGACTAAGACATAAAGGCACGAAGTATCATAAAGAAGAACGGCTCCTGGTGTTAGTTTGCGTCTTCGTGCCTTTGTGTTTAAGACTTAAAAATTACTTCCACGTATGTTTTATTTAAAATCAAAAAACAATATCTTCATTCCCTAAAATTCTAACGATATGGACGCTGCTATTCAACAAAAGATCGACCAATGGCTTAACGGCAAGTACGAACAATCTGTAAAAGACGACATCAAAAAATTACAAAAGGAAAATCCCGATGAACTGGCCGATGCTTTTTATAAAAACCTGGAGTTTGGAACGGGTGGCCTTCGTGGCATAATGGGTATTGGTACCAACCGCATCAATAAATATACTATTGGTATGGCCACACAAGGTTATGCCAATTACCTCAAACAATGTTTTGGCGAAGTAAAAGTTGCTATCGCATACGACAGCAGGAATAACAGCCGTTTTTTTGCTGAAACCACTGCCAATGTATTTGCTGCCAATGGTGTAAAAGTATATTTATTTGAGGCCCTGCGCCCAACGCCTGAATTAAGCTTTGCCATCCGCCATTTAGGTTGCCAGGGAGGTGTGGTGTGTACTGCTTCTCACAATCCAAAAGAATACAATGGCTATAAAGCATACTGGAATGATGGTTCACAGTTAGTACCGCCGCATGATAAAAATGTAATTATTGAAGTGGAAAAAATAGCTTCGGTTGATGATGTAAAATGGAGCGGAGGAGAAGCCAACATTACATTGATAGGAAAAGAAATGGATGAAGCATATATGGATATGGTAAAGGGTTTAAGTGTATATCCCGATGTATGTGCTGCACAAAGCGATCTTAAAATTGTTTATACACCCATTCACGGCAGTGGTATTACATTAGTGCCGGATGTATTAAAACGATTTGGTTTTAATAATGTACACATCGTTGAAGAGCAGGCCGTACCTGATGGCAATTTCCCAACCGTTGTGTACCCTAACCCTGAAGAAACAGATGCAATGAGCATGGGCCTTGCAAAGGCAAAAAAACTGGATGCTGATATTTTAATGGGTACAGACCCTGATGCAGACCGTGTAGCTATTGGTGTGAAAGATAGCAAAGGTGAATGGGTGCTGTTGAATGGAAATCAAACAGCCATGATCGCTTTTAATTACATGATCGAAGCAAGAAAAGCAAAAGGCATTGCACAGCCCAATGATATGGTGGTTAAAACCATTGTTACCACCAACATGATCGATGCCATTGCAAAAGCAAACAACGTTGCCTGTTATAATGTATTGACCGGTTTTAAGTGGATCGCAGAAAAAATAAGACAAAGCGAAGGAAAGGAAAACTATATCATCGGTGGTGAAGAAAGTTTTGGGTTGATGATCGGTGATAAGATAAGGGACAAAGATGGTGTGAGTGCGGTGGCATTGTGTTGTGAAATGGCAGCGTATGAAAAAAGTAAGGGCCGTACTTTGTATGATAAACTCACTGAACTTTATCTTCAATATGGTTTTTACAAGGAAGCATTGGTAAACGTGGTGAAAAAAGGAATGAATGGTGCCAAAGAAATTGCCGACATGATGGAAGGTTTTAGGGCAAATCCTCCTAAAACAATTGATGGCAAACCGGTGCAGCAATTACTGGATTACGAGTTGCAAACAGGGAAAAATTTAGAAACAGGTGCAACATGGAAGATAGAATTACCAAAGAGCAATGTGCTACAATTCTTATTGGCAGATGGTACCAGTATTTCTGCAAGGCCAAGCGGCACAGAGCCAAAAATAAAATTCTACTTCAGTGTTAATACAAAGCTTGCGGATGCATCTGCATTTGAAGCTGCTGAAAAAGAACTGAATGATAAAGTGAACAGGATCATTGAAGAAATGAAGTTGAAATAATAAATGACCGGGAAGAGATAATTCATTTATTTCTTCCCGGTAAATTTTTAACCCTCCTGCTTATGACGAAAATATATATTCCTCTCTTTCTTTTATTATCACTTTGTTGCCATGCACAGCAGCAAGATGCAACTGTCTTTAAGCAAAAAGCAAAAACCCTCCGCATTTTTCTCGACAAAAATCATTATGCTCCTTTGCAATGGAATGATAGCGCTTCATTGCTATTGTACAACCGTTGGATGAAAATACTGGATGATGATAAAATGTATTTTACTAAAGCAGATATAGATATACTGGAAACATACAAAACAAAACTGGATGATGAAATGAATGGTGGCGAATGGGCTTTTTTTGATAAGAGCCTTCAACTATACAAAAAAGCAGTACGCCAGTCCGACAGTCTTAAAAGATCAATACTCTCAAAGCCAGCAGATTTTTCAAAACCCGATGCCTTACATTACCCTTTTGCAAACTTTGCTCCTTCCTACCAGGAACTGCAACAACGTTTTACTAAACTGATTAAGTGGAGGATATTGTACAGCATGGTAGTACAACTTGACAGTGCAAACAGTGCCAATGCAAATACATTTAAAATGCCGGCAGATTTTGCTGCCAAAGAAATAAAGGCAAGGGAAAAATTAAAAAAGCAGCATGAAATAAATATGAAGGTATTGCCGGTTAACAATACAGGGTTTGTAAATGAAATGGAAGAAAAATACCTGCAGGCAATATCATGGTGCTATGATCCACACACGCAATACATGAGCCTTGAAGAAAAGAAAGGTTTTGAAACAGAGCTGAGCGGATTTGAGTACAGTACAGGCATGGGCCTTGAACAAAATGATGATGGTAATTACGAAGTAGACAGGCTTGAACCTGGTGGCAATGCATGGCGAAGCGGTGATTTGCACAAAGGCGATGTGGTATTGTCTATAAAAAAAGGCAAGGGGCCAGACAAGCTGCTTTCTGAAATGGATGAGGATGAAGTTGATGAATTACTACAGGGTAACAGCGATGAAAAGGTAGAACTGACAGTGAAGACAGCCGCAGGCTTAACAAAGAAAGTTACACTCACAAAAGAAAAAGTTACCAATGATGAAGGCATTGTAAAAAGCTATGTAATCAATGGTAAACAAAAGATCGGTTATATAAAACTACCCGACTTTTACAGCAGGGAGTCAGAGGAAATTAACACAAAGGATGATATTACTTATGATGGCTGTGCCAATGATGTGTCGAAAGAAATTGTAAAGCTTAAAAAAGATACCATTGCAGCGCTGATACTTGACCTGCGGTATAACGGTGGCGGTAGTATGTGGGAAGCAATGCAACTGGCTGGCATTTTTATTGACTATGGCCCTGTTGGTTCTGTAAAGGATAAAGAAGGGAAAGTTCGTTTTCTCAAAGACCCTAACAGGGGAACAGCGTATGACGGCCCTTTGCTGGTGATGGTGAACGGGGCCAGCGCATCTGCATCTGAACTTACCAGTGCCATGTTGCAGGATTATAAAAGAGCATTGATTATTGGAAGTACAACTTACGGAAAGGGTACATCGCAAAGAGTGCTGCCGTTGGATACCGCTTTTTTTGAGGACTCAAAAAAGGATTACAAAAGCTATACAGAGTTTGTAAAAGTAAC
>JAZKGV010000096.1:0-863 GCA_040385725.1 Bacteroidota bacterium
GCCTGGTCTTGTGTAGAAAATATATTACAAGAGCTCCATTTAACTTCTGCACCCAGTGCTATCAAAGTTTCAATTAACACAGCCGTTTGAATGGTCATGTGCAGGCAACCTGCAATTCTTGCACCTTTCAATGGTTGGCTTGGGCCAAACTCAGCACGGATGCTCATTAAGCCCGGCATTTCTGCTTCGGCTAATTTAATTTCTTTACGGCCCCATGCGGCGAGGCTCATGTCTGCAACCTTATATTTAAGGTTGAAATCGATGGAGGAATTTGTGATAGTTGACATTTTTATTTTGTTTAGGACACAAATGTACAAATCATAGAATAATATTCTAAGGATTTATATAAATTTGGTGGATAATACCGTTATTAAGTTATTAACAGGATAATCTCCTTTTTACACATGGCAAAAGCAACTAAAACAGAACAATCCGCTACCAGTACTATTTCGTTGGATTCAAAAGACATTTCCATATTGGCGCTGCTGCAGCAAAATGCAAGGATGACGGTAAAGGAAATAGCCGACAAAATCCACTTGAGTACCACGCCTGTACATGAACGTATCAAGCGCATGGAAGTGAGTGGTGTAATAAAAC
Source organism: Bacteroidota bacterium (assembly GCA_040385725.1). Classification (GTDB taxonomy): domain Bacteria; phylum Bacteroidota; class Bacteroidia; order Chitinophagales; family Chitinophagaceae; genus Ferruginibacter. Next base: position 598 of record JAZKGV010000096.1, read on the forward strand.
AATATGCCACTTTGGTTGATCCTGCAAAAGTGAAAAAAGGATTGATAGCCATTTGTTATGTTTCGCTAAAAGAACATAACAAAACTGCTGGTACTAAATTCATTAAGGCTATTAATGCTATGACGGAAGTGTTGGAGTGTTATAATATATCAGGCGAATTTGATTTTATGCTGAAAGTAGTTTCAGAAGATATGAATGCTTATCACGACTTTCATGTGAATAAGCTAAGCAATATTGAAAACATGGGGCATGTGCAGAGTGTGTTT
>JAZKGV010000096.1:873-1648 GCA_040385725.1 Bacteroidota bacterium
TTATAGGAATTATAAAACAAACACACCAGTTGGTGTGGTAAGAATTAATTGGTTGCAAGGTTTTATATTTGAATTGATTTGAATCTTCTTCAAAAATATATTCTCCTTATTTTTTCTATTGCATTTCCTTTTACAGGTTTTGCACAGAACCTGCTTAGTAAAGATGGTCTTAAGTATGGCTATTGGAGTGATAGCACTACAGGTGAAAGAAAAGGGAATGAGGATGGCATCTATAAGATCATTTCAAAAACAAAATATAAACTGGATAAAACTGTAGATAAAGGCAGGGGAGGAATAACTAGCACAACTTATATCAACGGTTATGCAATACTCTTTTTTGATAATGCCAGCGATGATTCGATTTCGGTAAAAGATGGCAGCTGGAAACGGTATGATAGTGCAGGAAAACTTGTGGCTGAAACAGATCATCATGAAGGGATATGGTTAGAATGGAAGTTATATGATACTGCTGGAAAACTAAATGATCATGGCTTTAATGATTATAGTAAAAATTGTTCTTATTGGCATATCTACGAAAACGAAAGATTGTTCAAGACAGTTTTTTATCCATCGCTTGGAGCCGGTATGTCACAAAGTACGTATTACCCAAACGACAACCTTGACATCAATGATGCTCAATCATACATGACGTGTAGGTTTGGCACAAAGCCAGCAGATACAATTGGGTTAAGGCTTACTGCTAGAAAAAAGGCAACTACAATAAAGTCAATTATTATTCCGTCAGAGAATTTAAAAATACTTGATAGTGTATTCA
>JAZKGV010000096.1:1677-15309 GCA_040385725.1 Bacteroidota bacterium
TTGCATGTAACTTATCAACAAATTCCGGAAAGAGTAAAGGAAAAGGAAGAGCTGATTATAATAACTAATGACTCAAAAAATAGCGACTATAGAATTGAATTAAATACAATTGCTACTCACTTTGATGAAGAAACAGCGGAAAGAGGAGTAGATACAACAATAAGTTTAAGTAAATCTAAGGATAAGTATCTGTTGCTTCCCTTAACAGGTGGAACTACAGCAGTAACAATATATAATGATAAGGATAAAAATATTATTTTGGATGAGAAGTTGCTCCCGAAAGTAAACCTGTCTGATTTTAAAGCAGGCAACTATAGAATACATTACACTTCCTGTGATTTTAATTTTCAGTTAAGTATGGAAATTACAGATTGATTATATCAGTCTTTCATGCTTAAAGAATTTTTGATGCCATTATTATTGCATCTTTGATATTTTTGTATATCTTGCACCCACTCTACTAAATATTTAGTATCCTTTTACCAAAGCCTCGCTCTCCAAAGAACACAGTTTATTTTATTTTTTCAACCATTTAACCGGGGTAAAACTTGTTCTGGAATGCTTTTTAATTCATTTCACTTTCTGTTTTTTTTCATCATTGTTACCACTGTGTACTTTTCAATTCCGCATGGTAAAAGATGGATGTGGCTGCTGGCGGCCAGTTGCTATTTTTATATGGCCTTTATCCCGGTTTATATATTGATACTGGCTTTTACTATTGTTATAGACTATATCGCCGGTATTTATATAGAGCGGTCAGCAGGAAAAAGGAGGAAGTCATTTTTAGTGATAAGCCTTATTGCGAATATTGGCATCCTTTGCTTTTTTAAGTATTTCAATTTTTTTAATGATAATATAAGTGCTTTGCTTCGTATTGCAGAGTTTCAAAACCCGGTGAGTAATTTATCGATCCTGCTGCCCATTGGCTTGTCCTTTCATACTTTCCAGGCAATGAGTTATACTATAGAAGTATACCGTGGCAACCAGAAAGCAGAAAAACATTTTGGTATTTATGCATTGTATGTAATGTTTTATCCGCAATTGGTAGCGGGCCCTATTGAACGTCCGCAAAATCTTTTAAAACAATTCAGGCAAAAACATGACTTTGACAGCAGCAGGGTATTTTCTGGTTTAAAACAAATACTGTGGGGTTTGTTTAAGAAAATTGTAGTGGCAGACAGGCTTGGTGTTTTCGTTGACAACGCTTACAATTATCACGACCAGCAAAGTGGCGTGGCACTGGCACTGGCTACAATATTTTTTTCCTTCCAGATATATTGTGATTTTTCGGGTTATACAGATATCGCCATTGGTTCGGCAAGGGTAATGGGTTTTGATCTGATGAAAAATTTTAACCGGCCCAACTTTTCAATGAACACTGCAGAGTTTTGGAAACGATGGCATATATCACTCTCTACATGGTTTAAAGATTACCTGTACTTTCCATTAGGAGGCAACAGAGTAGCTATACCAAGGCGTTATGTTAACCTGATGATCGTATTTCTTATAAGTGGTTTTTGGCATGGTGCCAACTGGACCTTTGTTATCTGGGGTGGCATTAACGGCCTGTTTCTTGTGTTTGGCTTGCTGTTTAAAAAACAATCCACTGCTTTTTGGAAATGGACAGGGCTACAGCGTTTTCCAGTAGTATATGCTGCCATACATATCAGTATCACATTTTTACTCATCAGCTTTTCCCGTATTTTTTTCCGTTCACAATCAGTGGAGCAGGCATTTGCCATTATTAAAAAAGTATTCAGCTTTAGCGGTTCATTATTAAATGAGAGCATTACTACTTTGGCATACTGCTTTTTTGCTATTGCATTTTTGATAGCTGTGGAAATGCGGCAGGAATTTAAAATACCATTGCTTTCGTTGGGTGCCCGTAAAAATTATTGGCTACGAAACGCCTACTATGCATTATTAGTGATATTGATATTGTTGGTAGGAGTATATGACGGCGGGCAGTTTATTTATTTCCAGTTTTAATACCTTAATCATGAAAAAAATCTTACACAGTAACAATTACCTGGGGTTTCTATTTAAGTTTTTTGTATTTATTGTTGTTGTTGCAATAGCTGATTTTTCCATTGGAAAACTCCTTGAGAAAAAGTATTTCAACCAAAGTCATGGAGAGGATGCTCTTACTACTTATGCTATTAAAGAGGTGAAGACGCAAATGCTTGTGTTTGGTTCATCTAGGGCTGTAAATATTTTTGACCCTTCGGTTTTGGAAAATGAGACTGGCCTTTCCTGCTTTAACGCAGGAAGGGTAGGGCAATCTATATTTTATCATTATGCTGTTTTAAAATCAACATTAAAAAGATATTCGCCGGAAGTGATAATACTGAGTCTTGATGCCTGGGATTTTGCAAAAGATGAAAGTGACTATGACCGTATTTCCAGTTTGCTTCCGTATTATAATACCTGCACTGAAGTAAGAGATGTGGTACACCTGCGTGGGCCCTTTGAAAAATTAAAAATGGGTTCTTCTATTTATCCTTACAATTCATTGTTGCTGCCAATAATAAAAGGAAACAGGAATGCTGTGGTGAAAAAGGAGATTGCTAATGGGTATGTAAGCCTGGATAAGGTTTTTCCTGGCCCTGTTCAAACAATTAACTTTAATGCCACAGCAAAGGAACTGGATATAATAAAAGTAAATACTTACATCTCATTTATAAATGAATGTAAGTCGAGAGGTATAGCGCTTTATATTGTATGCCCTCCCTATATGATAAATCCCGTGGGAAAAAATCTTTCTTTAACAAAGGCAGAGCAAATAGCAAAGCAGTACAACGTGCCTTATTTTGATTTTGCGTATGACAATAATTTTATAAAGCGCCGCCAGCTCTTTGCCGATTTCAGGCACCTTAATTTGCAGGGGTCACAGGAGTTCAGCAGGATCATATCAGAAAAAATAAGCGGCAAACAACCAGGTGATGTAAGTATGTATCAGCAATAGCTGCTGTATAGATTATTTTATTCCCGTCCGCATCTCCATCACATAATCGTTCATGTAAAATCCATTGCCAATATCAATATCTTCTTCGGCAATAATTTTGAAACCAATTTTTTGATAAAACTGAAGTGCTTTGTTGTTGCGGTTTACATTCAGTTGCAGGGAAGTGGCCGGCGCCATATCTTTTTGTATATAACTTATCAATTGCTTGCCAATACCTTTTCCCTGCTGGTTTGGCAATATGTAAATCTTGTGCAGTTTATAAACAGCAGGATTATTTTCTTTGGCTGAATATGATGCAAATGCCACAGGCTTTTCTTCATCATACACTACAATAAATCGGTGACCCTTTGCTATTTGTTTTTGTAAAGATGATGTGCTGTAGATAAGCTCCATCATATAATCTACCTGCTGTGGTGTGATAAGTTCGCTGTAAGTAGCCGGCCAGATGATATTGGCCAGGTTTTTAATAACCGGCACTGCCTCTGTGCCAACTTTTCTCACAGCGATCATCTGTAGTTATTGAATAGTGATCTTTAAATCAGGGGCAAAAAAGCGGTGTCCTTTTCCATCGCTTACAATGATGTCGAAGAAATAGAGTTCCTCACCCTTTTGCAATTGTTCCTGTATACTGGTCTTCCATATCCCGGTAATGGGGGTTTCGGTAAACCGCTGAGCCACCAGGTCGGTAGTGGGCGTTACAACGCCTGTTGCTTCATCTTCTTTTACCGCCAGTCTTTTATAGGCCAGTTGGTAAGATGTGATGGCGTAACTGGTGTTCTGGGCATCCACGATCCTTAGCGGAAGCGTAATAATTTGTTTTCCCACCTCAGCAGGACACACGGCATTGCTACCCGTAAATTTTGCCAGGTAGGTTTTCACCTTTGGTGGTATAAATTTTTTGATTGGAGTGGCGGCTGCTGGTTTTGTATTAGCAGGCTTAGGCTTTACCTGGGCAGAAAGAGCCAAAGTAAATAGTAAAAAGGGGATAAGTAACAGTTTATTCATAATGGCCATATTAGCGATAACGAAATTAAGCCCGTTTTAGTATTGTAAATACAGGTTTAACAATACCGTAATATCCCAACAGCAATCAACCCAAGGCTTTAAGGCTTTCCTCGATGTTTTTTATTCTTGCCTCTGCATCTGCTTTTTTCTTTTCTTCCAAAGCAATTACTTCGGGTTTGGCGTTTTGAACAAAGCGTTCGTTACCTAATTTTTTCATAACTGATTCCAGGAAGCCTTTTTGGTGTTCCAGGTCTTTCAGCAGGTCGGTTTTTAAAGTAGCGTTGTCTAATTGTTTTTCTGCCTCAATGTAAAATTTATCCTTTTCTACAGCTACCAAAATTGTATTGGCAACCGGTACAGTTACATAAGCTACCGAAGCAGCGTTTACCTGCTTTAATAAGATATTTTCAATTGATTTATAATTGTTTGCAGAAGATGTCTCAATATGAAGTTTTATTTCTTCCTTTGGCTTTAACTGGTTCTTATTTCTTGCATCTCTCAGGTTGGAGATAACATTTTTAAGTAAATGGCCTTGTTGCAAAATTTCTTTGTCAGCCTTACCAACAGCATGGTATTGTGTTGCACACAGATCAGCCTTTTGTTCTTTTAACTGGTGATAAATTTCTTCGGTGATAAATGGAGTAAATGGATGTAGCAACTGCATCAACTCTTCAAAAAAGCCAACCGTTTTATTATATACTGCTGCATCAATCGGTTGCTCAAATCCGGGCTTCACCCATTCAAGGTACCAGCTACAGAAATCATCCCATATCAAAGAGTAAATAACCTTTAATGCTTCACTGAGGCGGAATTGTTTCATCAATTGTTCCACTTCTGTTTTTACTTCATTTAGCCTGTTTTCAAACCAATCTAAAGCAAAATCGTTGTTGGTTGTTTGTTGACCGTTGGCCGAAAGTTTCGCTTCCCACATTTTAATCAGCTTCAAAGCATTCCAAAGCTTATTATTAAAATTCCGTCCCTGTTCCAAACTGCTTTCATCAAAAAGCAAATCATTACCTGCCGGTGAAGCGATCATAATTCCAAAACGTACTGCATCGGCACCGTAAGTATCAATCAAACCTAACAAGTCAGGAGAATTACCCAATTGCTTGCTCATCTTTCTTCCCTGCTTATCTCTTACCATGCCGGTGAAATACACATCTTTAAACGGCGGCTTGCTTTCATATTCATAACCTGCCATTATCATTCTTGCCACCCAAAAGAAAATAATATCCTGCCCCGTAACGAGGGTAGTGGAAGGATAGTAGTAAGCTGCTTCTTTATTGCCCGGATCACTTACACCTTTAAATACTTCCATAGGCCATAGCCAGGAAGAAAACCAGGTGTCCAGTACATCTTCGTCCTGGGTAAGTTGATCGATGCCCGTTGGTCGTTGGCCGTATTTATATTCATATTGTAAAGCGGCTTCTTCCCTTGTTGCAGCCACCACATAATTCCCTTCTGCATCATACCATGCCGGTATTCTTTGTCCCCACCAAAGCTGGCGGCTTATGCACCAGTCTTTAATATTCTCCAGCCAGTGTTTGTATGTATTTTTTGTTTTGGCAGGATGAAAAGTGATCGTATCATCCATTACAGATTGCAGTACCGCCGGGTTCTTGTCAAGAAATTGCTTCATGTCAATAAACCATTGCATACTCAGTTTACTTTCAATCACAGCACCGGTTCTTTCACTGGTGCCAACCTGCCCTTTATATTCTTCTGTCTTTTCAATTTGTCCCAGCGCCGCAATATCTTCCACTATCTTTTTTCTCAATGCAAAGCGGTCAACACCATTGTAACTCATCACCAGTTCAGATGGGTTATCTTCCATTAATTCTTCTGTGGTAAACTTGCCTGTTATATCCAGCGTATCAATTGCTTTCAGGTTGTGTTTGGTACCAAGCATGTTATCGTTCTTATCATGCGCCGGTGTGATCTTTAATGCGCCGGTACCAAATTCTGTTGTTACATATTCATCCGCAATAATGGGTATTTTCCTGTTGATGATGGGAACAATTACTTCCTTGCCAACAAGATCCTTGTACCTTTCATCGGTTGGGTTTACACAAATGGCAACATCACCTAAAATTGTTTCAGGCCTTGTGGTGGCAACAGTAATTTTTCCTGTACCATCAGCAAACGGATAACTTACAAAATACAGTTTACTGTCTATGTCTTTAAATATTACTTCCTCATCGCTTAGTGCAGTAAGGCTCACAGGATCCCAGTTCACCATCCGCTTGCCACGATAGATCAATCCTTTACCATAGAGATCAATAAAAACTTTGATCACACTCTTATAATAATCATCATCCATGGTAAACGATGTCCTGTTCCAGTCCAAACTACAACCCAACTTTTTCAACTGTTGTAAAATGATGCCGCCATATTTTTCTTTCCACTCCCATGCATAGCCCAAAAACTCATCTCTCGATAAAGACGATTTGGCAATGCCCCTTTCTCTCAACATACCAACCACTTTTGCCTCAGTGGCAATACTGGCATGGTCTGTCCCTGGCACCCAGCAGGCATTTTTTCCCTGCATTCTTGCACGGCGTATCAAGATGTCTTGTATTGTATTATTAAGGCAATGCCCCATGTGCAGCACACCCGTTACATTTGGTGGTGGTATCACAATTGTATAAGGCTCCCTTTCATCAGGCGTACTGTTGAAATATCCTTTATCCAGCCAATGCTGGTACCATTTGGCATCTGTTTCGTTGGGAAGATAATTTTTACTAAGTTCCATTGTTCTATTCATCTGTACTGCCGGGTTGCTGGCAATTTTCTTTTTTAATAGTGTGCAAATGTACGGATTGAGGTGGCAATTTTTAGCAGCAAAAACAAATGCCCATTGTATTGAACAATGGGCATTTTAAAACAAAAAATATTTTCTATTGCTGTATCAGCATACTTCCGATCACCCTGAATTTCTTTCCTGCCATTATGGTAAGTTTTGCACCGGGGGCCAGCACCTGCGGAATATTCAAGAGGCTTTCGGTGCTGCCGGTTGGGCTTACTACAATTTCGGAACAGGAGAGCAGTTTTGCAGGTGGCATTTTCCCGTTCAGCCAGTTAGCTGCTACATTCCAGTTACCGCTTCCTGTAAATGTATAAACAGGAAGCGCTATGTTGACACCAAATTTATTACTCAATACATTTTGAGAAATAGTGCAAATTGAACCGGTAACCATCCGGCAACGTATAGTGTCGTTTTGTAAAAGGTTTGTTACTGTATAGGTTTGGTTTGTGGCCCCATTAATGTCAATATTGTTTTTTATCCATTGGTAAGAAGGGCCTGTACCCGTGCTGTTTGGTGTAGCTGTAAAAGTAACAGTGGAACCTGAACATTGAGGATTATCACCTGTGGTAATATCAACTGATAAGGAGGGTGGATTGGCAGAATTCACAGACATCTTTACCGGGTTAGATATCATTTCATTTAATTCATTGCTGCCAAATATAAAGTTTGGCCTTACATTATTTATTGCAGAAACAGTGGTTTCCGTACAGGCACCGGCACCTTCTGCATTATCCCTCCTGTAATAGGCGGTTGAAATAAAAGAGGTGGATGTAACATAAGTTTGATAACTGTCATTGCCAAATACGCCATTGGCAAAGCAGATCTCAATTATAATATTCGACACGCCATCCCAATTAAAGGGTTGGTTAAAATAATGTGTATTGATCGCATTGATGGCTGGGATATAGTTAACAGGGCCATACACTGTTGTAAAAGATGCCGTTTCAAAACTATTGGTTAATTGATTAACGCCGGTTGATGCCATTTTAATAGTATATCCATTTAATGAAAATGGATCACCTACAGCACCCGCCGTTCTAAACCCGACAGATGAAATATTGCCTGCAGATATACCCAATGCGGTTAGCTCCTGTGCCCTTATAAGGTATTGCTGCCTGCCATTGCCATAATAAGTAGGATAGGCTGCTCCCAATACAGAATTGGTGCTGTTGGTGGTAGTGCCGTTGCCCAGTGTATATTTTACAGGGCATACTGGTATGGAGGTAATATGACAGGTTACAGTTTGCCCGTTAGTTAAGGTTGTTGCACTAAAAGTATCACTATTACTTCCTACGTTTACACCATCTACTTTCCATTGATAAGAAATGTTGGTGGCACTTTGGGTAGTTGCTTTAAATGCGATGGTATCACCGAGGCATTGAGGATTTGCCCCTTCTACAATGGCAATAGAAACAGAAGGAGTTAATCCGACAGGTGTCACATTTATTGTGATAGCGTTAGATGTATCCAGTGGATTTTGAAGACAGGAAATGGATGATGTTATCACACAGGTTACCATCTGTTCATTGGTAAGTGACGAACTGATGTATGTTGCACTGTTAGCGCCAACGTTTACCCCATTAACTTTCCATTGATAGGTTGGTGATACACCACCATAGACTGTAGTGGCTGTAAATGTAATGGGTGTGCCTGCACAGGAAGGATTTGAACCACTTGATATTGCAATTGATACATCAGCTTTTGCACTGGCGGGGATTAAATTTGTGGTATAAGGTTGTGAAGTGCTGGTAAATGTTCCGCAGGTAGATGAAACAGTGTAAGTACCTGCTTCCCTCACTATAATGGAGCGGCTGGTGTCGCCTGTTGACCATAAATAATTTAATGCCTCACCAGCGGTTAAAATTATACTGTCGCCCTGGCATATTTCAGCAGTAGCGTTTGCTGTTATAGTTTGTGGAGGGTTTTGCCTTGTAAGTGTTATGGGAACAACCGCAACGTTATTCGTTTCATCACTTTCTAAAAAAATATTATTAGGATCAGTAATAGAAACGATATAATAATTGCCATTGCAAACATTATCCAGCAGTATCGGCTCGTTAAGGCTACGGCCGTATATATCATACTTGCCCGGGAATATACCCTGGTTCTGCCCACAACCACTTTGAAAACCGAAATTGTAATTAGGAAAATTGGTAATGTTAATTCCATTATTGTCCACACATATTCCTGCCCTGTTTGGGCAACTTGCCAGGTTGATAAGGCAATAACTTTGTTTTACACTGGTGCCTATAATGGGCCAGTTGCGTGGGTCAGGATCTGCTGTAGCGGTACGTAAAGTAAAATCTGCCCAGTGATCTACATGCAGGTGGCCATGTTCAGGATGAAACGTCATCTGTCCAGCATCCCTGTCATAAAAACCAAGAGTGTCAGTGCCAGGTATCTTTCTATAGATCCTTTGTCTTATAATATGTTTAAGGTCGCTGACACCCGGGCATGCTACATTGCAGGGAGCAGGCTGTCCATTACAAAAACAGGAATCAATACCAAATATTTCCAATGGGCCATAACCAATATTGGGAGTAGAATTACCTACTTCTATCCTCCCAGGTGTTTCTACCCAGCTGGTTTGTATTTCTAATGCAGAAGCAGTTACATCTGGCAGTAGTTCGCAACCAGATGCGCCACCAGGGCACACTAATCCACTCTTGATAAAGGGGCCTTGTGGCCCAAGGTTGCTTCCGCCGAGGCCATTGCCCTGCGGCGGGTCATTGCTAAAAGTGAGGCTTGCAAAACGTATGGAACCGGTATCGGGGCTGTTGTCAAATGAAATCAGCAACCAGTTACCATTAGGATTAGCGCCGCTATTGAAATTGCTTAAATTTCCTGTTGGCAAAAATGTGCCTGTATAAGGAGGTATGCCAGCCTGGAAAGGAATGCCGTCCATACCTACGCAGGTGCCGATGAAATTTTCTCCTGCCGCACCCTGGCCTTCCACCAATATCACAGAGTTGCCATTGGGAGCTACAAGGATAAGGTTAAGGTTTGTTTTATCAGTATGCCTTACCTCAAAACAAACTTTGGAAAGGCCAAAATCCTGGTTGATCGAATTAGGAAGGCCTGACACCGGAATGTAAAGGGTGTCCATAATGTTGGATATGATCGGCGAATACCCGTTCCAGCTAAATGTTTGGGCTTTGGATAATAAACAGCAAAAGAGTAATGCAAGAGTAAAAATCTTCTTCATCAGTTATAAATAGTTTTGGTATTCAGCATCAGTAATAAGAGAGATGACAGCCTGCAAAGTGTAGCGGAAAATAGTGTATAAAGTAAAGGTTTTTTTCTTACATAAATATACACGTATGTAAATGTTAGATGCTGTTTGGCATTTTATTGCTGCCTGTAAAAATCAGCTAAGGATTAGTAAGTTTTATTAGAGAGTTTAAGCAGGTAACGGTGTTTCTCATTAATTCAACACTTCGTACAATACCATTTCGCCGGATTTGTTTTTCAGGCTTACGGAACCAATTTTACTGCAGTTAAAAGATTGCTTTACCTTTTCGTAGCAAGATTCATTGATCACTACCTGGCTTATGCCTGCAGCGCTTTGCAAACGTTGTGCTGTGTTTACAGTATCTCCAATAACGGTATAGTCCAGCCGCTTTAATGTGGCAGAGCCAATATTTCCGGAGATCATTTCGCCGCTGTTGATACCAATGGATACTTTTGGGGTAAACTCATGTTCGCTTGGCAGTGTATCAATTTTATTGCGAATAGCAAGACTTGCATCAATGGCCCTGTCTAAATGATACTCGCCTTTAAAAACTGCCATTACACAATCGCCAATAAATTTATCAATAATACCGCCCTGGGCAATGATCTCTTTCACCATCACATCAAAATACTGGTTCAGCATTTTCACTACGGTGTCGGGTGTTTCATTTTCACTAATGGAAGTAAAGCTGCAGATGTCAATAAAAGCCACCGTTGCTTCCAGTGTTTCGTTTTCCATCAGGGAAGTTTCGTATTCCCTGGTACCCATAAAGCTCAATACATTTTCATCAACATACATCCGCAGGATATTATTTTCCTTTATTGCCTGGAGTGTTTTTTTCATCTGTATCACATGCTGAATAGTTTTTTGCATGGTGAGTTCAAGGTCTTCAAAATTTACCGGCTTGGTTACAAAGTCAAAAGCGCCCCGGTTCATGGCAGTGCGTATATTGTCCATATCGCCGTAGGCAGAAACCATTACTGTTTTAGTAAGGGGCGATGTTTCATTTAATTTGGTAAGCAGGGTGAGGCCATCCATTTCCGGCATATTAATATCGCTGAGTACGATCGCAATATCAGGATGCTGCTGCATTTTATCCAAAGCATCGTTGCCATTGATGGCAAAAACAAATTCATATTGCTGTTCCCTTATCTTTTGCCTGAACTTCTGCCGGATCAGCACTTCCAGGTCTGCTTCATCATCTGCCACTAAGATCTTGGTCATGCTGTAATTGTTTTAAGTTTTTCTTTCAGTGCTGTAAAATCAACTGGTTTGGTTAAAAAATCATCGGCACCCAGTTTCATAGCCTGCTGGTAATTTTCATCATCACCATAAGCGGTGATCATCATTACCACGGGTGGGGGAGCTTCATATTTTTGTTTGATATGTTGCAGTAACTGCAGTCCGCTCATGCCCGGCATATTGATATCACTGAGTATGAGTACTGCTTCATGGTCGTGTGACTTCATGTATTCCAATGCTTCTTCGCCGCTGTTGGCAAAGGCAAACAGTATTTCACCACTCTTTATTTCCTTACGAAAACGCTGCTCAAAAAGTGTTTTTACATCCGTTTCGTCGTCAACTACTAAAATTTTCATGCCTGTATTATTTTGGTAAACTTATTATAAATGTTGTTCCCATGTTTTCTTTTCCTTCCTTTTCGGCAGGTAAAGTTTCCACTTTTAATTCACCACCATGAGCCTTTACAATGTCATAGCTTAAAGATAAGCCTAATCCTGTTCCCTGCCCGGATGGTTTAGTGGTAAAGAAGGGTTGAAAGATTTTATCAACTGCATTTTGGGAAATACCTGTGCCATTATCTTTTACCAGTATTAAGACATTGCTTTTATCGTTTTTGGTTGCAATAGTAACTACAGGTTCATAATCACCGGCACCAGTTTTCTTCATTTCATTTACTGCATAAAAAGCATTGTTGATCAAATTTAGAACCACCCGTCCAATATCCTGCGGTACAATATTTATTTTTTCAATGCTGTTATCAAAATTGGTTTCGAATTTTGCGTTAAATGTTTTGTCTTTTGCCCTCAGGCCATGGTAGGAGAGGCGGAGGTATTCATCGCATAAAGCATTGATGTCTGTCAACTCTTTTTGTCCGCTGCTTGTTCTTGAATGTGCCAGCATTCCCTTCACAATATCGCCGGCCCGTTTCCCATGATGGGTTATTTTTTCTAAGTTTTGTTTTAGATCACTGGCTATTTCTTTTGCATCTCCGAGGTTGCCTTTCGCAATTTCTTCATTCATTTCATCAACCAGTTCTGTACTCACTTCACTAAAATTATTTACGAAGTTCAAAGGGTTTTGAATTTCATGTGCAATGCCTGCAGTAAGCTCACCTAACGAAGCCATTTTCTCAGATTGGATAAGTTGGGCCTGGGTGGCTTTAAGTTCAGCAAGTGCAGTTTCCAGTTTTTTATTGGCTTTATTTTTTTGCCTGTTATTGCGGTACAATATAAGTGCAACAATAAAAAATGTACCAAGGCTTGCAAGCATCAGGTAAGTCCTGTTCCTGTTCCGGAATTTCTCTTTCTCTTTTTCGAGTTCCTGCAAACGCTGCTGTTCATCAAAATCAATATTCTGAAATTGCTGTGCCTGTTTTGCACTGAAAATACTGTCGTTTATTTTTATTCCAAGTTCCTGGTACTTTACCACACTATCGCTGTTGCCGTTTGTCTTGTAATACTTCGCCATCGAATTGTAGCAGCGCAATAATAGATCCGGGGCATCAAGGTAATGTGCCATTGCCAGCGCATTGCCGATTTGAAAAAGGGCAGAATCTTTTTTATCCATCTGTTGATAATAATCTGCAAGAAGAAGGCTGCTTGCCACAACACCCCTGTTGTAATTGTATTGTTTACTTGCAGAAACAGCTTTTTGAAAATAGGCTGCAGCCAGTTCCTTATTTCCATTTGATAAATGAATGCGTCCTATATTCAGAAAAATGCTGCCAAAATACCTGGGGTAATTTGCCTGTACAGCCTGTTCATAAGATTTCTGTGCAGCCATCAATGCTGAATCAGGCTTCTTTACCAGGAGATAAAAACGCCCCATTGAAATATTGGAAATACACAAAAGCTTTGTATTACCTGTTTGCCCTGCCAATTGCAACGCCATGTGAGTATAATGCAGTGCCTTTTCAGTGTTGTTCCCGTTTCCGTATAATATTCCCATGTACTGGTATACATGTGCCAATTGATCCATGCGCTGAAAATGAGCAGAAGTATTGCGGTTGGTAAATTCATCCGGTGGCGGATACTGATTACTGAAAACATGTTCTTCACCTGAAGGTTCTTCCGCCACGGCCACGGCAGCTAAGAATGCCTTTAGCGATCTTGCATAATTGCCTTTATTGATAAGGGCATAACCCATCTTCCCAAGGGCATACACTTCTTCAAGCGGTGCTTTTATTTTTTTTGCCAGCAATTGAGCCTGGCTGGCATAATAGAAACTGCTGTCAGGATTTATTTCGGTATAAGCTTCTGCAATATTTTCAAACGATAACAATCTTGACGTATCATTTTTTGATGTGCTGTTTATTTTTTTAAGACTGTCAATATATAAGCTTTGTGCTTTGGCAGAGCCAACAGCAAACAGGATAAATAAACT
>JAZKGV010000097.1:0-7012 GCA_040385725.1 Bacteroidota bacterium
AACGGCTTTCACGATACGGATTATAGCGACTGAAAAAATAATTGCTTCGGAAATCTGTTTTGTTTCCTATGATATTGTTGTAGTTAAATCCTGTACCCAGCGTTGTATTGATGCCACTGTTGTTGCCACCAAGCAAACCAGCCAGCGGATCATCAGGCGAAATATTAAGGTTAATATCACCATTGCTTCCTCTCATTTGGCTCATTGCTCCTGTAAAGTTTAATATATCCATGAATGAAAAACCTTCAGCATTGCAATTATTCGCCATGCCGATAACAGACATTTGCCTGGCACCTTTAAATGAGTTTACATTAAATCTTCCCTGGTAGCGTTTATCTGTACCAGCCCCGGCACTCACTTTGCCAAACATGCCTTTCTTTTTATCTTTCTTTAATTTAAGGTTGATGGTTTTTTCACTGTTGCCATCATCAAAGCCGGTAAGTTGCGACTGGTCACTTTGTTTATCATATACCTGTACTTTATCAATGGCATCGGCAGGAAGGTTTTTTGTAGCTACTTTCGGGTCATTGCCAAAAAACTCTTTACCATCCACCAATACATTTTTTACTTTTTCGCCTTGTGCTTTCACATTTCCATCCTTATCTACTTTTACGCCAGGTAATTTTTTCAGCAGGTCTTCTACATTAGCGTTGGGTTTTGTTTTGAATGAGCCGGCATTGTATTGAATGGTATCGCCAATGAGTGTTACCGGTGGTGCTTCGTTTGTTATCACCACTTCCTGCAATGTTTTTGTTTTGTCTGTGATGAAAATATTCCCAAGGTCAATATTCTTCTTTTCATTAGTGATCGTAAAATACTTGTTCACTGCATGATAGGAAGTATGCGTTACGAGCAACCTGTATTCTCCATTGGCAATTCCCGTAAGCGTAAACTTCCCGTTATTGTCCGTCATGGAAAAAGAAACAAGCGATGAATCTTTTTTCTGAAGCAGCGTAATAGTGCCGTTAGCGACTGCTTTTTTTAACGAACTGTCAAATACAATTCCTTTTACTGATCCGTTTTGTGCAGTTGCAGTGTGATTATAAAGGGAGAGTAAGATAATGAAGTAATAATATTTCATGGCTGAACTTTGACAGCAAATCTATCTGTGCATGAAATAAAAGGCGGTTAATCAACTTTGGTTTAAGGTTAATTAATGTTAATAGAAGAAGTATTCCTCAGGAGATTCGCCTTATCTGGCTCAGCCACTCAATAGTGCCATGCTTTCTCCAGATCCTAGTTGCCCATATTGCACCAACAATAAACCCGGTACAAACAATGATAATCGCTATTATGCCAGTTGAAGGAAATGAAATGTATAATAACAAGGCAGGCAAGGCAGCAATAGCTGTTGCAGCTAATGTTATCTGGAACCATCCAAGTATTTCAAGTAATATTTTAATTGGTTTCATTGCTTTATTGAACATTCAGGTTACCATTCATTACAAAATTTTTATCACTGCTTACTGTGAGTTTTGTTCCTGCCGGCATTGTATATTGAATATCCAAAGTACAAACACCGCCGCTAATTGGATCAATTATTATTTCATTACCAGCTACTAATGATGCTGGTGGTTGAATGTTATCTTTCCAGTTATTACTATCGCTCCAGTTGCCATTGCCTGTAAAAAGGTATTTGGTAAAATAGTTGCCAACAAAATTGCTGATATCAAACGACTTTAATTTTTGATTGACAGTTAATGTTACAGGGCCAACCATTCTTACAAATTTTTCATTGCTGATATATCCATACTTGCCATTCCGGAAAACAATGCCTTCAGCTTGCCCCATAACAGTAGCATCACCGAGGTCAATTTTTCTTTTATTTCCTGTAAAAAAACTATCTGCTTTGTAATCTGATAGTATGTGCATATAATGATTGCCAAAGCCGGAATTTTGATAACCTAATAATACAATAATATTTTGCCCCTGCACTTTATCTGCAGCTGTTACAAGGTAACCATTGGCAAATGTTTCCATGGCCATTGCAGTATAATTCCCGGCATTGGTACTGTTGATAACATAATGTGTGGTGGTATTATCAACCCAGTTTTTTCCAAACAGGTGTATTTTATTGTTATCAACTATCATGGCTTCGCAATCATATTTTGTATTGTTGTAACCGGAAGCAACTACCGGTTGGGGCTGGTCGCTGAAAATAAAATTGATGGTTTCAATTTCAGTTGGTTGAATGGTATCAACAGGATTGTTCAGGTCAATTGTATTGAAAGGAAACTTATAAATTTTCAGATCTGTCCTGCCGCCATTTTGATTGTTACCAAAATCACCGATATAAAAGTAAGTCCCGTCAAAGGCAATATCTTCCCAATCGATGTTGGCGGCATCTTTTAAAATTACTCTTTGCTGAATAGCATTGCTTGTTGTATCTATCCTGTACAAAGATGGTTTACCCAACCGGTCGTTAAATGTCCACAAATAACCACCAGCCATTTGCAGGCCGCTTGTTTCAATAACAGAATCGGAGAGCGGATCAACTTTTACAAGAGGACTATAATTGGTAGTGTTGTATGTACAGCTTCCATTATTATCAATTGCAGCAGCATTGTAATTATTAGCTGGCGGATCAGTGCAACCCTGTTGACTTTTGGATTGGGAGAAGCAGATCAAAAGAAGAATAACGGATAATAGTTTTTTCATTGTAAACGGGAAATTAAACCTTCTGTACAAATAACCGGGTAATCAAAATAAAATCGGGGAAATATTTTCACAAAGCCGGGTTGAGCATTCAGCTTATAGTTTTGTAGTGTAGGATGAAATGCAGGACTGCATTGAGTTTTAGTAACCATATATGTATTGAAAATACTTAGCACAGTTTTTAATGCAGTATAGATATAAAAAAACCATTGTATGAAAAATTTAATTCTATTTCTGTTTGGATTGGTAACCTTTTCAAGCTGTGTATCAAAAAAGCTATTTCGCCAGTCTCAAATGGAAACCGCTAATTTAAGAAGCGACAGCGCCATGCTGGCAAATACAATTTCACAATTACAAGGCAATGTTGGTGAACTCAATTCAAAAGTTGGTGATCTGAATAAGACCATCAATAACCTGAATGCGAAGAACAACCAGTTAGGGCAAGAGTCTGCCACCCAGCAAAGCCAGTTGAACCAGACAAAACTTACGCTGGAGCAACAGCAGCAACGTTTACAGCAATTGCAGGCTTTGGTGCAGGAACAAAGAAACAGGTCGGAACAATTAAAGAATAAAATGATGGATGCACTGAAAGGTTACAATGCAAATGATCTGAGTGTGGTGCAGAAAAATGGAAAAGTATATGTAAGCCTTTCAGAAAACCTGTTATTCCCTTCAGGAAGCGCAGTGATAAACAAAAAAGGAGTAGAGGCCTTATCAAAGTTGGCTGCAGTGCTCAACCTGAACAGTGAAGTAGCTGTGGAGATAGAAGGCCATACCGATAGTATTCCTATCAAAGGGCGCTATACTGATAACTGGGACCTGAGCACAGCAAGGTCCAATTCCATCGTACGCATTTTAGTAAATAATTATGCGGTAGACCCGGGAAGGGTAATGTCATCCGGTCATAGTTTTTATGAACCAGTTGATACCAACAGTACCGCAGATGGCAGGGCAAAAAACCGCAGAACAGAAATTGTACTCTCACCGAAACTTGAAGAGATGTATAAACTCCTTGAGTAGCGGGCGTGATGATGGCGGGCCCCGGACTTGTTCGGGGCCCTTTATTTTATGGAAGCCCCCTGTTCGATCCAGCATCGGATCAGGTCTCTTTCTTCAGGAGTGATATTGGTTTTGTTATTCTGCGGCATTGTTTTCGTAATAACGACCCGTTGCATTATAAGATCTTTTTTCTTCACAATATCTTCGGGTGTGTCATACACAACACCATTAGGCGGCACTGTGTACACATCATCTGTTGGCCTTGACGAATGGCAACTCATACATCTTTTTTGAATGATCGTATTTACGGTAATAAAACTTACTATCTCTTTGCATTCACCAGGTTTTGCAGGTGCAGTAACAAAACAAACTGCCAGCAACAGCAGCACAGAAACAGGCAGTATATAAACATTGTACTTTCCTTTTTCTTTTAAGTTGAGATAATGTTTTACACCAGCCGTGCCCAATGAAATAGCCGCCAGCACCGCCCATGAATATTTATTTCCGAATGTGCTGGGAAAGTGATTGCTGATCATCACAAACAAAACCGGTAGTGTGAAATAGTTGTTGTGTATTGAACGGGCTAATGCCTTTTTGCCATACGAAGGATCAACAGGCTGTCCGATCTTAGCAGCAGCTACCATGGCTTTTTGTGCAGGGATGATGACAAAGAAAACATTGGCCGCCATCAGCGAACCGATCATGGCACCAAAATGAATGTATGCAGCCCGTGAATTAAAAACATGTGCATAGAAATATGCAAAGCCGGTGAGCAATGCAAAACCAACCAATGCAAATACCAAAGGATTTTTTATCAAAGGAGATTTACAAAGCAGGTCGTAAGCGATCCATGCCACAACAAAAGAACCTACGCCAATACCAATGGCAGCAGCCGGGCTCATGTTAAGTACGTTGGTATCGATCAGCATTGCCTTGGCATTAAAATAATACACTACAAACAGCAAACAAAACCCGGAAACCCATGTGAAGTAGGCTTCGTATTTGAACCAATGCAAATGCTTCGGTAAGGTCTTAGGCGCAACTTTATATTTCTCTAAATAATAAAAGCCGCCACCATGTACGGCCCAGAGATTACCAGCCAGTTCATCTCTTACATCGTCTGTTCTGTTCAAAGCATTTTCTAAAAAAACAAAATAGAAGGAAGCACCGATCCATGCTATGCCGAAAGTGATGTGCATGAGCCGTACAATGATATTCAGCCATTCCATTAAATGCCCTTCATATGGAGTGCCCTTTACAACAAACCAGGTGTAAGCCACCATCAATATTATTGTAAGCACCAGCGATGTATAAATAAAACCCTGTGACAGCCCCAATCTTTCCTTGTTTGCTTCTGCTGCATCCGCCGAAGCTTTTTCAAGATGATGAAACTGGTAGGTCATTACCACCAGCATGATAAGAATAAACAAAAGCACCCCGTAAACAAGCACATGGATCATATTATCGCTGCATTTTCTGTTTTAATGAAGTCCACAATTTAAAATATTGTTTTGTATTTTTATCGTTTCTAAAAATTTTATAGTGAAAGGGTTTCATAGTACAAGGGTAATATTACCGGGCGGAGAGAGAGAAGCGGTGGTTTTGGTGGATGAAGGGATAATAAAAGAGATCATAACTGCTTTGCCATCATCAAACGATCTTGAGCTGATTGAACTCGGTAATAAAATTTTAATGCCGGGAGTTATCGATCCGCATGTACACATAAACGAGCCGGGCAGAACAGAATGGGAAGGTTTTGATTCTGCAACAAGATCCGCCATTGCCGGAGGGTTAACAACCTTAGTTGATATGCCCCTTAATTCATCTCCTGTTACCACTTCTGCAAAAGCTTTTGATGAAAAACTAAAAGCTGCTGAAGGGAAGCTGCATACGAATGTTGGTTTTTGGGGAGGAGTAGTCCCCGGCAATGAAAATGAAATAGAACCATTAATAAAAAAAGGGGTACTTGGCTTTAAAGCATTTCTCACTCATTCAGGCATAGATGATTTCCCCAACGCAACAGAAGATGATCTGAGAAAGGTAATGCCCATCATTGCAAAATATAATTTGCCATTATTAGTACATTGCGAATTAACAGATAACGAACAACGATCAACCACCAACGACCAACGCTCCTACACCAACTACCTGAACAGCCGCCCAAAACATTGGGAAGACGATGCCATCACCATGATGATACGTTTGTGTGAGGAGTTTAATTGCCATACGCATATTGTTCATTTGTCATCCGCTGATTCATTAGAACAAATTGCGAAGGCAAAACAAAAAGGCTTGCCAATAACAGTTGAAACCGGCCAGCATTATTTATATTTTAATGCAGAAGATATAAAGGACGGGCAAACGCAATTCAAATGTGCGCCACCCATCAGGGAAAAAGAAAACAATGATAAACTATGGCGGGCATTAAAGGATGGATTGATAGATTTTGTTGCCACCGACCATTCTCCGGCCACACCATCATTAAAAGAAATTGAAAGTGGTAATTTCATGAAAGCCTGGGGCGGCATTGCATCTATACAATTTGCGTTACCGGTTTTATGGACAGCAGCAAAAAAAAGAAATTGTACTTTTAGCGATGTGGTAAAATGGCTTAGTGAAAACCCGGCAAAGCTTGCAGGCCTGCAAAATAAAAAAGGAAAAATAGCTGCAGGCTTCGATGCAGATTTAATTGTGGTAGATGATTCAGCAACTTTTGTAGTAGATGAAGCCTGCTGCCATCATAAACATAAAGTATCGCCGTACATGGGTGAAACATTGTATGGCGTGGTTGAGCAAACTTATTTAAGTGGAGAGAAAGTGTATGATGATGGGAAGTTTATCGAATTGAATAAGGGAAAAGTAATTTTATCAAAATAGATTTTTAATATAATAACGCTGGAAGATATTAAACAACAAAGACAGTTTTTTTCTTTGTTTGCTTTGTTTCTTTGTGGGATAAAAACGATTGACTAAAAAATATGAGTACCAACACATTCAACAACCTGATCGATCTTGCCGCAGAAAGATTAGGCGGCAAAGCACTCCTTTGCACAGATGATTTTTTTGCAGAGAAAGAAAATCTTGTAAAACCCGGCCGTGGCATTTTTATTGTTGACAAATACACCGACCGTGGCAAATGGATGGACGGGTGGGAGAGCCGCCGCAAAAGGGTTCCGGGGCATGACTGGTGTGTGATACAGCTGGCAACACCTGGAAAGATACATGAAGTGGATATTGATACCAATCACTTCCTTGGTAATCATCCGCCGGTTGCTTCTATTGAGGCGGTGAATATTCCTGCAGGAATTGCAATAGCTGATGCTGCTGAAGAATATGAAAAACTTCAGTGGGTGGAAAT
>JAZKGV010000098.1:0-6527 GCA_040385725.1 Bacteroidota bacterium
TCCAATTCTATCTTTTGTATTTTTTTCGTCTTTGCTTGCCCTTCCATATCCCAATGCTACAGCCACTACTTTAGGGTGAACTCCTGGTATAACCAACAGCGGTAGTTCCTTTTCAACACCATTTACTTTTACTTTTAAAACCGGCTTTTCAGGAGTTACTTCATAGCGGTCACCCTCACGCTGGTTGCCAACAAGGTCTTTACCAAGTATTTCCTTATACAACACCGGGCTTACCATTGCATAGTTGTCCCAGGTAACTTTTGAAACAGGGTCAGGCATTTCCTGCAACCATGGATTATTTGCCTGGCTGCCACTTCCCATACCTACTTTCTGATAAATCACCAGTTCATAATTACCGCCTCTCTTTTCAGCAGAAACTTTTGCCACTGCATCAGCCAGTTTCGCATTGCTGAAGGGGAGGCTTGCAGCAGAATCTGCTGGTTCAATGATACCTGCCTGCAGCGCTGCGTAATATGCTTCGTTTGTACCGAGCTTCTTTGCCCAGAAATCTTTAAAGTATGCTTCATAATCCATTGCATTGCCCGCCCACTTCAATAAAGAAGTCTGGAATGGCCTTGTTTTAAATAATGGATTGATGGTTGGCTGCATTAAACTGTAGTAACCAGTTTTAGGTTCTGCATCACCCCAGCTTTCAAGCCAGTTATGAGAAGGAATTACATATTTACAACGCTCCGATGTTTCATCAAGGGTTTCATTGAAAGAAATGGTTAAGGGCAATTTGTCGATTGCATCGCCTAATTTCTTTCCGTTTGCATATGTATAAACAGGATTGGTGCCGTAGATAAATAAAGCGCCAACATTACCGGCAGTTATATCATTCACCAATGTATTAAAGTCAGCATCTATACCCTGGCGGTAGTTTGATGTAACAGCCCAGTTAATTGTTTTACCATTTGCACCAACAGCTTCGTTGATGGCATTTACAATTACCTGCAGGTTTACATCATTGCTTCCGCAAACAACCAACGCTGCACCATTGTGTGCTTTCAATTGTTCTACTGCAAGGTCAATTCCTTTATTCAGTGCTGCATCGCTGATAGCAGGAGCAGTAACACTTCCGTTTAATTTTGCAAGAATATTTAAAGCAATGGCCGCTTTTTCAGAAGGCTTGTGTACAAACCTGTCATCAGCATTACTGCCTGTTAAACTCAGGTAGCTTTCAAATTGCAGATGGCGGCTCATTTCAGGTTTTGTACCCGAAATTTTCCTGTTCTTCTGATATTGAAAGGTGAATTCAACAGGGCTTAACCAGGTGCCAAGAAAATCTGCACCCAGGCTTACGATCACTTTTGCATTATCAAAATGATAAGAAGGAAGCGCCCTTTTACCGTAGCAGGCTTCGTTTGCCAGCAACATACCGCTGTAGCTTATCGCATCATATTGTACGTGGCGGCTGCCGGGATATTTTGCTAAAAACTCTGTAATTGCCTGCGCTGTAGAAGGGGAATTAAGTGTGGATGTAAGCAACACTACAGGTTTACCACCCAACGCAGCCAATTTATCTCCGATTGTTTTATCCAGCACATCAAATTTTGGAACTTCTTTAAAATCTTCGCCGGATCTTTCTTTTGGATTGCGGAGCCTCGTAGTATCGTAAAGATCCAGCACTGATGCCTGCGATCTTGCACTCGTACCACCGCCGGTTATTTTTGAATTTTCGTTGCCTTCAATTTTTATCGGACGTCCGTCTCTTTGTTTTACAATTACCGGCTGCACATCTCCTTCGCTTACATAAGTGGATGCATAATAATTGGCTACGCCAAGCACTAAATCATCTGGTTTTTTGAGGAATGGAACCGTTTTGCGTACAGGTGTTTTACAACTGGCAGCCAGTGTGGCGGCAGCAGTGCTAAAACCCAAATATTTCAGGAAGTCCCTTCTTGGGGCTTTAGCATCAAGCAGTCCTTTATCCAAATCTTCCATTGGCAGTAATTGCTCCTGGAATTCATTCTCTGCCTTTTTCTGAAAAGCTTCTGATTGATTTAGTTCACCAAAACTTTGCCAGTACTTTTTTTCCATGATAGAATTTGAAAATTCGAATATTTGAAAATTTGAAAATAGAAATGGCGCTTCAATCAGTCATTTTCACATTGAGCCATTTTCATATTTGCACATTATATTTTTAATAGTGACATTTCTGACATTCTGTTCCACCAATTTTCTCAACAGTTACACTGTCCATCTTGTGTGGATTTAAAACCTTCTTGCCATTCTTATTAACAACAGAATCGGCCATTTCCTCATAAAACTTTTCGTAGATGCTGTAAAACTTATTGCCTTCGCCTGTTTTTTTATCGTAAAAATTAACCTTGCTTTCCCTGTGGCAATTGATACACCAGCCCATACTCAAGTCAGCAAATTGTTTTACTTCACCCATTTCCTGTATAGCACCATGGCAGGTTTGGCATTGCTGCTTGCCTACTTTTATGTGCTGGCTGTGGTTAAAATAAACATGATCTGGCAGGCTATGTATTTTTATCCATTCAATTGGTTTGCCCGGCCTGTCGTAGGTTTTTGTTTTCGGGTTCCAGCCGGCATAGTCATACAGTTTTTGTATTTCGGCGGTGCCATTTATTGCTGTGCCATCCTCATGTGTAAGTACATCCGGGCCTTTATATTCCTTAATTCCCTTGTGGCAATTCATACAAACATTTACAGAAGGAATATTTGAGTATTTGCTATCCTGTGCACCGCTGTGGCAGTACAGGCAGTTGATCTGGTTAGTACCGGCGTGTACTTTATGAGAATAATATATGGGCTGCTGAGGCTGGTAATTTTTTTGACGGCCAAGGCCAATTGCCGCATTAATGGTTTTATATCCTGCAAAGCAGAACAAAGCGATAACACCCATCATCAGGTATGCCTTGTTGCGGTAGAATGGAACTGGCTCACTCCTGTAAACACCGTCTTTTTCGTCAGATAGTTTTTTAAGGCTGCTGTTAACCTGTAATAATATAAAGGCAACTACAGCCAAAATCAGTGTGAGGATACCAAAAAGAAGGGAATTATCTTCTGCAGGTTGATTTGGATCAACCTTTGGAATTGGTTTTACATATTTGTCTGCCCAATCTAAAATAGCGATTGCTTCTTCCTTTTTAAGGTTTTGTGCTGTCATCCTGGAACCCCATTTTGCCAACAGTCCTTTTGCATAAGGATCCGTGTCCAGCATAGTGTTCACATTGTTGTTCATTAACCATTTAACAGCCCAGTCTTTTGTAGGAGTTCTGTTTCTTACACCTTTTAATGCAGGCCCGGTCATATCTTCATCAGGCTTATGGCAACTGGCACAGTTCGCTTTAAAAAGCGCCTCGCCATCTTGAGCCAATACATTATTTGAAAAGGAAATTAATAGAACAAGAAGTAAACTTGCCAGCGAAGTTTGAATGAATTTTCTATAACGACTCATACAGTTTGTTAAGGATGATGGTGGGGAAAAAACCTTTATCCGGCTGCAAAAATAAGTATGTATGTTCACAAAATATCAACATTCCAAAAAAAAATTTTCCCTTGTCCAGCCTGATTTTCAGCCGATTGTTGTACTATCCATACTGCCATTGTCATGTTTTTGTAAACAAAATTTTGGGTGTGACTAATTGGCTTCTTTAAAATCCATTTGTTAAAATTTTATACCACTTTTGCGCCATGTTTAAAAAACTGGGCCAGCGATGGAAAGTAAACGGCCTTAATCTTTTCCTGGTAATCTGCACTTTTGCCCTTGGCGGCAGCCTTTGCGGTTATTTGGGAAGGCGGTTGTTGCTGTGGACCGGTTTGGAAAAGGACGCCGCCTGGATCGGGCTGTACGTTTTAGTTGTAACTCTGCTCTGGCCCCTGTGTGTTTTGCTCATCAGCATCCCGTTTGGGCAGTTTGATTTTTTTAAACGATATCTCTTAAAAATGTGGAAACGTATGAGCGGACAAAAAAACAGGGCAGTAAATGTTGCCATTTTTGCCAGTGGGGCCGGCAGTAATGCCCAAAAAATAATTGATGTTTTCAGGAATGATGACCTGATAAAAATTAAACTCATCATTTCTAATAATGCTGAAGCTGGTGTATTGTCTATCGCTGCCAATGAAAAGATCCCTTCGTTGCTTATAAAGAAGAAAAGGTTTTATGAAGAAGATGCTTACCTGCCCGAATTAAAAGAGCAGCAAATTGATTTTATTGTATTGGCTGGTTTTTTATTGAAAGTACCGTCAATATTGATCAATCGTTACCCAAATAAAATTGTAAACATCCATCCTGCATTATTGCCCAAATATGGCGGCAAGGGCATGTATGGCAGCAAAGTGCATGAAGCAGTAATAGCGGCAAAGGAAAAAGAAAGCGGTATCAGCATTCATTATGTGGATGAAATATACGATCACGGCAACATTATTTTCCAGGCCCGTTGTACCGTTGATGAAAACGAAAACCCGGCAACACTGGCACAAAAAATTCATTTGCTTGAGCATAAGCATTACCCTGAAGTGATTGCCCGGCTATTAAAAGCTACAAATAACAGTTAAAATAAGCTGTGCTTTTCTCTATCCAATATTTGTTATATAATATTGCTGCTCATAACTATAACTGTTGAGGCTTTTTTACAAAATATCTTTCATTGTTTTTTTCTGTGTGCTTTTTATATCTGCAAAAAGCCAATTGACTATTACAGGAACTGTGTATGATTCCACTAAAGTTGTTCCCGTAAAAGATGTAGTGATACAAAGCGGCAGCGGTACTACTGCTGTTACAGATTCAAACGGACGATACACTATTGTAGCGGCAGAAAAGGATTCACTTGTTTTTATTTATAAAAATAAAACAACACTCAGGTTTGCAGTATCACAAGTGCCGAACATTGGCGCTTTTGATATTTCGCTTCACATACGTGTAACTGAAAAGTTTAAAACCCTGAAAGAAGTAAAAGTGTATGCCAAAAATCACCGGATGGATTCGATAGAAAACAGGGAACAGTACGCCAAACTATTTAATTATCAGAAACCTGGTATTAAGATAAACACCGGCTCATATTCTGGTGCAGCAGGAGTGGACCTTGATGAACTGATAAATGTTTTTCGGTTTAAAAGAAACAAGCAGTTGAGAAAAATGCAATTGCGGCTGGAGGCGGAAGAAAAAGAAAAATTTATTGATTACCGTTTTAATAAAGCAACGGTAAGAAGGATAGCAAGGGTTGATGGAAAAGACCTCGACAGCTTTATGAAAGAATACCGGCCAGATTATGAATTTACCCTTAACAGTAATGTCGTGGATTTTTACCAGTACATTCTTAATGCTTCTTACGAGTTTAAAATGAACAAAGAAAAAAATGCATATGTCGATTATCGCTTTAACAGGGAACTTGTAAAAACAATTACTGAGTTACCCGAAAAAGACCTGGACATTTTTATGAAAAAATACCGGCCGGGATATGAGTTTACTGATAAGAGTAGTCCGCAGGAGTTTTATGATTATGTACTGAATGCTTCCAATGAGTTTAAAAAACAATTGACAGCTTTGCCGGATACTCCTGTTACCGACAGTAGTAATACACACTAATAAAGCAATCAGATCAAGTATGGCTTATAAATAAAAGAGGGGCTTAGATAGAAATCTTGCCCCGTTTTAAATCCATATCCTTTGAAAAACCTATTCTACATACGGTTAAATGAAAGATTTGGTTTGTTCTTTTTTAAAAATATTTTTCTGTCGCTTAATTTTTTCTTCCCTGCAATCCATAGTCTCCACAACCGCTGATTATCAATGCTCCAATGCTTTATTGTGAAAGTGTTTCCTCTTTTATTACATAGTACGGGCAAAACATTCCACAAACATTATCTTCCATAAATCCAAGCCTATAACTAAATGTATTTGCACAAGCAAGTATCACATCATTAGTTATTTATTTGACCACTCAAAGCGTTAACGAAATGCCAAAAGCAGGTTTCACTTTTTCCACATAAAATATTTATGGCACGGTTTTAGAAAACGTGTGTTCGGAGACTCCCATTGAATATTTACTTATTCAATTTTCTGTTTTAAAAAAATCATTCTTCAATCACAAAAAAAATTATTTTATGAATACAAATTATGAAACAACTGCTGCCCCACAGGCACCAGAAAATTCGAAAACAAAAAATATTGTTATCGGTGTATTGTCTGCTGTAGTACTTGGCCTTGGTATATACACAGTAACTGATCACAGTAAATCAGGCGAACAAATTCAACAACAACAAACGCAGATTGCAAAAGTTACTGATGAAAAAAGTTCCATACAAAGCAACTTTGATGCATCTCTTGCCAGGCTTGATTCAATGGCAACTGAAAACAAAGGCCTCGAGGGAAAATTAACTGCAAGCAATACTGAAATTACAAAAATGAAAAGTGAGATCAGGAGCATTCTTAATAAGAAAAATGCAACTGCTTCAGAACTTTCGAGGGCAAAAAAATTAATCGGTGATTTGAATGGCAGGATAACAACAATGGAAGCTGATGTAGCAAGGCTTACACAGGACAATCAGGTTCTTAC
>JAZKGV010000098.1:6537-7128 GCA_040385725.1 Bacteroidota bacterium
GATAAAGTTGCTTTAACAGCTGATAAAGAAAAATTAACAGCCGATCTAACAACTACCACTACAGTTAAAGATGAATTGGCTGCCAAAGTTGATGTAGCATCCACATTAAATGCAACCAACATAAGGGTATCGCCTATTAATGTTAAAGGCGATGGCAAAGAAAAACAAACAACAACTGCAAAACGTGTTGACAAGCTTTTAATTTCTTTTGATGTTGATAATCGTATAGCTAAGGCCGGCACTACTGATGTGTTTGTAATGATCACTGGTCCTGATGGACAAATAATAACAAGTGATGCAAGTGGCTCAGGCACATTCACTACAAGAGAAGAAGGTGAAAAAAAGTTTACTGCAAAAGTTCCTGTTGATGTGGAAACTGCCAAAAGAAAATATGTTGAATTTGGCTTTGTACCAGGTACCAGTTTCCAGAAGGGAAATTATAAAGTACAAATATATCAGAACGGGTTTTTGATTGGGGAAGGAACAACGGAGTTAAAAAAAGGTGGCTTATTTAGTTAGTATCTTTTGCTCCTTTGTACAGAAAGCAATTTGGGTTTCGGCCCAAATTGCTTTTTTTTATTTTTTATCAAG
>JAZKGV010000099.1:0-6358 GCA_040385725.1 Bacteroidota bacterium
CCTGGAACAGTGTATGGATGGCATGCTGAAATTTCCAGGTGCTGGTATTGGGATGCACTGGGCAGAATCAAAAGGAGAAGCATTTATTTTTTCTAAAGATGAAGCTATTAAAAGACATTTCTTTACCAAGCCTTTCCTGGTAATTGGCCCAGGCGGCACTGTTTTAAAAAAATCATTTTTTGATTCGATAAAAGGTTATCCTGAAAAATACGGCCCTGCTAATGACATGTACTTTAATCTAAAAGCAGCATGTTATTCCGATGTGGTATTATTCCCGTTCCAGTTTTTTTTTTACAGGGCTCACGACGACAGGGAGAGTACCAATTGGTACAATTACCTTTATAACAATTACCTTTTTTTGAAAGATGCATTGGTGGAATTACCTTTTCCATTGTCACAAAAAGAAAAAAAATGGGTTGGTGATAAAAATAAAAGGCGTTTTTTTATTACTCTCATCAGGTATCTTTTTATTACCAGGAATGTAAAGCAGGTAAGGGAAGCAATTAAAAAAACAAGTTTCTCTTTCAGGGATGTGATCAATGCAGTTTTTCATTTGTAAACAGCAGTTTTAAAAAGCAAATGGCAATAGAAAGAATAGTACCGGGAACAAAAGAGTGGGAGGCATTTTATGCCAACCATATTTTGCGTTACCAGTTTGCTTCACAAATATTAAACGGCAGCACTACTAAGAGTTTACTTGATGCGGCTTGTGGAGTAGGGTACGGATCAGAATATTTATCAAAACAGCCCGGAATAGAAAAGGTAGTGGCAATAGACAGATCAGCTGAAGCACTCAAAATTGCCGCAGCTCATTTCAATTCAGCCAAAATAAATTTCTTGCAGGATGACTGCCATACACTGGAAGCTGCTGAAAAGTACGGATTGTATGATGCGGTGGTGAGTTTTGAAACGTTGGAGCATTTACCCAGGCCTGCCGATTTTCTTTCCAGTTGTTTTGCCAATATCAAAAGCAATGGGAAAATAATCATCAGTACACCTAATAAATCTGTATCAAGCCCGGAAGAGTTGAATTGGGAATACCACGAAAAGGAATATTCGGCAACAGAATTTTTTGAGGTTCTTTCACAGGCCGGGTTTAAAAATATACAGTTGTACGGGCAGCAATACAACTTGAAGGGAAAAATAAAGAATGAAGTGAGGGGAGATTTAAACAAGTTGTTCTCCAACCCATTTGTGAGGGCAGGGCGGTGGCTGCAGGGCAGGTTAAAAGGTCATACAAATACGCCAATATTAAAAGAAACGATTGATGATTTTGAAATAGTGAGATACAATGAACCTGCAGATTGTGAACGGCTCGGTATAAATGGGCCATTTGTATTAATTGCTGTTGCTGAAAAATAAACCGGCACAATAATTTTTTTAGCTCCATAATTTTATTTTCTGAAAATATATTTCGTTTCTGTTTTTTATTTGCCACAGGCAGTCGGGGGCATTGAGTTATACATTCATAACCTGGCCAGGGGGCTTTTAGAAAAAGGGTATGATGTAAAGATCGTAGTGCCGGCTTATGAAAATTACGACATCAACATGAACGATTATGAGTTGGATGGATTACCCGTGATACGCTACAATGGCTTTGGTGCAGAAGGAAACAAACTTCAAATGACAGGTATAGAACCTAATGAAGGGCTTAGCAATTTTAAAAAACTGCTGGCAAGAGAGCAACCTGATATTGTTCATTTTAGCCAGCTTACCAACAGCAGCGGCGTATCACTCGATCATGTTTTGGCAGCCAAACAGTCTGGAGCAAAAGTTGTTTACACCAATCATCTGGCTGAGTTTATTTGCAGGCGTGGGGATTTGAAATATAAAGGCATAAAAGATTGTGATGGGTATATAACAGCATCAAAATGCACTGCCTGTATGTTGCAGAAAAAAGAAATGAATACAGTTGCAGCATCGGCATTAATAGTAGCAGACAATATTGCAACTGCATTTACAGGAAGAAAGAATTTTAAGGCACAGTTAAGGCTGGCAACATTTCCCGGGTTTGCTTCAAGATGGCATATCAATAAAATTGAATCAATTGTAAATATGTGTGATGCGTTTGTGTCTATTGCCGGATGGAATAGCGAACTCATGAAAAAAAACAATTGGTTTAAAAAAAACTGCAGCACTATTAAAACAGGGTTATTTAAAGCAACAACTGCTCCTGAGCCTATTGCAGTTTATGATGGAAAACGACCATTGAAAATAATTTACATGGGCAGAATAGTTCCTGTAAAAGGCCTTGCTGTATTAGTAAAGGCCATTACAAAAATGGATAAGGCTGCTGTAGAATTGCATGTGTACGGGCCACAGGGCCATGGCGCCTACAGCTCACATGTGGATTATTGCCGAAGCCTGGCGGATGGTTTTGATAATATTGTTTTTCATACATCTGTTGACAATACCGAAGTGGTAAAAATCATAAGCCAGCATGATCTCTTCTGCCTTCCATCAACAGGTATAGAAATGGCACCTTTGGTAATACAGGAAGCGATGGCTGCACAAGTGCCTGTTATCGGTTCTGATTTACCTGCCATAAAGGAATGGGTTACCGATGGAATAAATGGTTTCGTCTTTCCTGCAGGGGATGATAAAGCCTTACTGCAAAAGTTACAGCAATTGATTGAATCACCCTTATTGCTTGCATCGATTAAAAAAAATGTTCAGCAGCCTGTTAGTTTTACCGAGGTAATAGACAACTATGATAAGTTATATCAATCTTTCTTCTCTGAAAGCTAATTTGCCGATTGCCCGGTAAAAAACATATAGTGCTGGTTACAACAAAGCAACCTTCATCAAACCCCAGGCTTGTAAAAGAAGCCATTGCCCTTGCAAATTCCGGCTATGCTGTTTCGGTTGTATATAATTACTGGAGTGCATGGGCAGATGAAGCGGATATAAATATTTTAAAAACATACAGCCTTATCACCTGGATAAAGGCTGGTAGCAATCCTTCACTAAACTCACTTGCATATTGGTACACAAGAATAAGGCACAAGTGTTACAGGACAATTGGAGGTATATTTAAAAAAAATGTAACCCTGCAGGCTTTATCTCTATCACAGTTTTATCCTGAACTAAAGGCAAAGGCCTGTAGTATTGCGGCAGACCTTTATATAGCTCATAACCTTGGTGCATTACCAGTTGCTGTTGCTGCTGCAAAAAAAAACAATAGCAATTACTCATTTGATGCAGAAGATTTTCACCGCAGCCAGGAAGCTGGTAACACAAAAGAAACAGCCATTACCAGGTTGATTGAAGACGCTTACTTTGCTGATGCAGTTTTTATTACAGCAGCAAGCCCGTTAATAGCAGCAGAGTATAAAAAAAATTATCCCTCCCTACAGTTCACTGTAATAAACAATGTTTTTAGCAAACAGCAACAGCCTTCATTTGTTTCCATCAGTAATGCTCCTTTAAAACTTTTTTGGTTTTCACAAACAGTAGGGTTAAAAAGAGGCGTGCAGGATATTATTGCAGCAATGAATTTAATAACTGATTTTGAAATTGAACTTACTATACTGGGAGATACAAGCGAACAGGTAAAGCAGGTATTCAATACTGTTTTCACTAACAAAAAGCACCAATTGATTTTTTTGCCAGCTTGTAATGAACAAGCACTTATTAATACCGCAGCCTGGCATCATATCGGGCTTGCATTAGAACCTGGCTTTTCTTTAAACAACAATATTGCTTTGTCAAATAAACTGTTTACCTATTTGCTGGCAGGCAATGCCGCTATACTATCTGGCACACCAGCACAGCAATTATTTTATAATGAATACCCCGGTACAGGCTGGTGTTATTCAACTGGTGATATAAAAGCACTTGCAGATATTCTTGAGCAGGCATATAACAATGAAAATTTATTGCAAAGCAAAAGACAGGCTGCATGGCAGCTTGCAAATACAAAACTCAACTGGGAAAATGAACAGGAAGTATTTTTAAACCTTGTAAAAAAAGCGGTATAAAAAAAGTGCTTATCATATCACCTAATTTTCCGCCATTGAACACAGCAGATATGCACCGGGTGAGGCAGAGTGTTCCATATTTTAAACAGTTGGGCTGGGAGCCGGTTGTAATTACAGTTGATGAAGCTTATGCCGAGGCTTACAGCAGGGATACATTATTACTCCATACTGTTCCGGAAGATATTGAAGTACATAAAGTAAAAGCATTGCCTGCTAAATACACCCGAAAGGTTGGCCTTGGTAGCCTGTCAATAAGAGCATATTGGCATATAAGAAAAAAGGGAAATGAACTGCTTAGAAAAAATAAATTTCACCTGGTATATTTTTCCACCACTGCATTTCATGTAATGGCGCTTGGCCCGGAGTGGAAAAAAAAATTTAAAGTGCCTTTTATTCTCGACATACAGGATCCCTGGCGAAACGATTTTTATTTAAGTAAGCCTGCTGCTGAGCGGCCGCCTAAATTTTTCATTGCCTATACTATTGATAAATATTTAGAATCGAAAACAGTGCCGTATGCAGATGGAATTATTAGTGTATCAAAAGCATATTGCGATACTTTTCTGCAACGCTATCCATCACTTATAAAAAAGCAATGTAAGGTTATCACGTTTGGCGCTGCAGATAAAGATATTTCGGTAATGAAAGAGTTTGTTCATTCATCGGCCAATGTTTCTTTGCCTGCAGATAAAATTAATGCTGTATATGTTGGGCGTGGCGGTCATGATATGTCTTTTGCAGCAGAAATAATTTTTACTGCTTTTGCAAAAGGCTTACGGGAATCCCCGGATACATTTTCTAAAATGCACTTTTGGTTTATAGGCACCAGCTACGCTGCAAAAGGTATGGGTAAGCAAACTATTTATCCTGTAGCAGAAAAAAATAATGTGGCCAAATATGTAACAGAAATTACTGACAGGATACCTTATTTTGAATCGCTTTTTTTATTGGATAAAGCTCAACTGCTGATTGTGCCCGGCTCCACTGATACGGCTTATACTGCTTCAAAAATATATCCTTACATAATGCTGAATAAAAAAATGCTGGCAGTATTTAATTTCAACAGCAGTGTTGTAAGTATGTTGCAGGAATTAAATTATGGGGAGTTAGTAGCTTTTGATCATCAGCAAAAAAAAACAGCAGATTATGTTGATGAATGTTATGAAAAAATAGTCAGGCTTTTAAAAACAACTGAAACAGTAAATTATAACAAAACCGCTTTTGAACCATATATGGCATTATCTAAAACAAAAGAACAGGTTGATTTTTTTAATGAGGTTGTAAGTAAATAATGGCATTCAGGGTTAACGATAAAAACTCAACTGGTGAAATCGCTTCCATAGGTTTAATGAGAGGTATTGCATCTGCAATGGTTTGTTTCTTTCATTTGTCTTATGGAAATGAACGCCTGCTGCCCGACAGCAGCCTGGTTAAAATGACCGGCAAATGGGGATGGGCCGGGATACAGATCTTTTTTATTATTTCTGGTTTTGTAATTCCCTATTCGATGTATGTTAAAAACTATGCAGTGAGCAACATGGGTACTTTTTTAAAGAAAAGGATAATACGCATTGAACCGCCATATATAGTTTCCATTATACTTGTTTTGGTTTTAGGGTATGTTAGCACTTTGATGCCATTTTACAGGGGAGGGCCATTTCATATTGACTGGCTGAATGTTGCTGGCCATATAGCATACATAAATGTTTTTACCGGGGCCAGGTGGCTGCAGGATGTTTACTGGACATTGGCGATAGAATTTCAGTACTACATCCTGATTGCACTTGCTTTTGGATTAGTTGCATCCAAAAAACAATACCTGCGTATTTTGTTTTTTCTTCTGTTTACAGCTTCCTTATTACTAAAGCCGGTTTTATCATCATCGTTTATCTTTGGCTTTGCCACTTACTTTATATTGGGCATACTATTGTTTCAATACTATTGCAGAATTTCTACTGATACAGAGTTTTGGTCGCTGCTGTTTATCACCATTTCTGTTTCCTATTATTTTGAGGGCCCTTTACTTACCGGGTTATCTGTTGTTACTGTTTGCATGATCGCACTAATAAAAAAAGTGCACCCGGTTTTCGCTTTTTTAGGTGCTATATCTTATTCGTTGTATTTAATTCATATTCCTGTTGGTGGAAGGATCATCAACATTACAGAAGCCTTTATTCATAGCACTCATGGTAAGGAATTGATGGTGTTTGTGGCATTTGCATTTTGTATTCTTGCTGCATATTTATATTACCTCATTATTGAAAAGAGGTTCAAAATATTGTCGTCTAAAATTGGATATAGGAAAAATACACAGCCCAGTGTTGCAGGAAGTATATAAGCTGGTGTTGCCGGTCCATTAAAAAGAAAAAAATCATACA
>JAZKGV010000099.1:6368-10840 GCA_040385725.1 Bacteroidota bacterium
AAAAAGTTCGCGAAAAAAAAAATTTGATATTTCTTACAAAAGAATGAAAAAATAAAATAAAGGAGATATCATGGTGCAACATACTCAGATATTCTTGCATAAGCACACTGCCTCAAGAAAAAAAATCGCGACAAAATTAAAAAGAAAAAAATCATTTACATGTCATCAGTATATGTTCAATACGGTTGTGGATTAAGTGCGCCGAAAGAATGGGATAATTATGATGCATCTCCCACTTTACGCATACAGAAAAACCCGTTGCTTAAACTGCTGTTTAAAAGCAGGCTAAATACTGTTTTTCCCGGTAATGTAAAGTACGGTGATATAGTAAAGGGCCTGCCTGTAAAAGAAAACTCCTGCAAAGCAGTTTATTGTTCACACACACTGGAACATCTTTCACTGGATGATTTCAGGGCAGCGCTGAAGAATACATTAAAGATACTGGAACCAGGCGGCATATTCCGTTGTGTATTGCCTGATCTGGAAGTTGCAACCCGTACATACCTTGCAGAACTTGACAATGGTAACAGGGAAGCAAGCATTGATTACATTGGTGGTATTCTTATCGGTATGAAAAGCCGCCCCAAGGGAATTAAACGAATAGCAGAATCTATTTTCGGCAATGCACATCATTTATGGATGTGGGATAAACATTCGCTTGCAGCAGAACTTGAAAAAGCCGGGTTTAAAAATATCAGGGTTTGTGTTTTTAATGACAGTGAGGATGCAATGTTTGCTCATGTGGAAGACAGATCAAGATTTTATTCTGCAATAGCGCTGCAGTGCTATAAATAAAACAGCCATCAGCTTTGCAAAAAATAATTGATTTAGTATGAATCGGCTTGCCATTGTGAGTACCCATCCTATACAGTATAACGCACCGCTGTTTCAATTGCTTGCTGCTAATGATATTGTAAGTATAAAAGTATTTTATACCTGGGGCGAAAGTGTTTTGTCAAATAAATTTGATCCGGGCTTTGGAAAAAATATTGAGTGGGATATTCCATTACTGCAAGGATATGACTACAGTTTTGTAAAAAATATTTCACCGGCTCCAGGTTCTCATTCCTATAAAGGCATCGATAATCCTTCACTGGTAAGTAGTATAGAAAATTGGGGAGCATCAGCAGTGCTGGTGTATGGGTGGAATTTTAAAAGCCATCTTTATTGTTTACGTTATTTTCATAAAAAGATACCAGTACTTTTCAGGGGCGATTCCACATTGACAGACAAACAACCTTTCTTGAAAAACATTGCAAGAAAATTTGTGTTGAGCCGTGTTTACCGCAATATTGATATCGCACTTTACACCGGTACAAAAAATAAAGAATATTTTAAAGCATTTGGGTTAAAGGAGAACCAGTTGGTATTTGCACCCCATGCTGTACAAAATGAAAGGTTTGCTAAAACAGATAATGCACATGATAATTTTACCAGGCAAACCAAAAAAGATCTTTCTATACAGGAAAATGAGACCGTTGTTGTTTTTAGTGGCAAGTTTCAGCAAAAAAAAGATCCCCAGTTGTTGCTTAAAGTTTTTAAGCACTTAAATTATAAACACAGCCACCTTGTATTTGTGGGAGATGGCGAATTAACGACAGCGCTTAAAGCAGCGGCACAAGGTTTTACAAATATTCATTTTCTTCCTTTTCAAAATCAATCGCTAATGCCGGCTGTGTACAGGCTGGGCGATATTTTTTGCCTGCCATCTAAAGGGCCTGGAGAAACCTGGGGACTTGCTGTAAACGAGGCAATGGCAAGTGGAAGAGCCATTATAGCAAGTGATAAAACTGGTTGTGCTGTCGATCTTGTTAAAGATAATATCAATGGCTTTGTTTTTAAAGCTGGTGATGAAGAAGCCCTGAGAGAGATACTAACCAAAATGCTGAGCGATAAAAAAAAAGTATTGCAAATGGGTGATGCCTCTAAAGAAATAATTAAAGATTGGAGTTTATCAAAAACCGCCAATGCAATAATTAATATAGTATAGAAGATGACTAAAAATAAATGACAGCAAATAAAAAGATACTGGTTTTTGCAAGTGCTACTTATGTTTATGGTGCAGAAAAAGTAACATTAGAAGTGATAGGTTTTTTACAAAAAGCTGGCCATAAAATTCATTGTATTGTAAATGGATGGAATGATGGTGTGTTTATTGAACATCTTAGTAAAGCAAAAGTTCCTTTTAGTTCTGTTAAACTTGGATGGTATTATTTTAGTAAAATAAAATGGAGCCTCGATTCATTGGTTCATTATCCAAAGGCAGCATGGCAGTTTACAAGGCTTGCAAAAAAAGAGAATCCAGATATTGTTTATGTTACATCATACAGGCCTGTAATATTGCTGTATCCCTTTTTTAGAGCCAATACAATATACCATGTACATGATTCGCTCAGCGAAACAAAACAGGGGCGTTTTTTTATAAAAATAGCTGATAAAAAAATAAAACATTACATCGCTGTTTCAACCTTTGTTAAAAACGATCTTATTAAATGTGGAATAAGCAGTGATAAAATAACGGTTATTTACAATGGAGTAGGAGAGCACTCAGACAAAAAATATTCTTTCCGGGAAAGACAGTTTGCCGGCGAAACATTGCGTATAGGTATCATTGGCCAGGTAATACCACGAAAAGGGCATGAAACCCTTGTAGAGGCCCTGGCGTTGATAAAAGGATCATTCCCTTTTGAATGTTTTATTTTTGGAAGCGGTAAGGAAGAATACATTGCAAAGGTAAAAGGCCTTATAGCATTTCACAAGCTGCAGGACAAGATAAAGTGGATGGGAGTGGTAAAGGAAAAGCAGGATATGTATAATGCCATTGATGTATTGGTGGCACCCACAAAAAATAATGAACCTTTTGCATTGGTGGCACTGGAAGCCGGCTACTTTGGGATACCGGCTATTGTTACCAATTCCGGTGGGTTTACCGAAAGTATTATTGATGGCCAAACAGGGTTTGTTGTAAGTAAAGATGCGCCGGCTGAAATTGCGGATAAACTTACCAGGTTCAGACAGTCGCCATCATTAATAAATGAAATGGGTAAAAATGCAAGAGAAAACATTACACAAAATTTTTCGCTTACTATCATGCAGGATAAAATAACTGCCTTTGTAAATAATTTTAATTGATTATGGAACAATATTATGATGATAAATATTTTGAATTTCAAAAAGAACAGGGAGAGTTTGCAGCAGAAATGATGTTTCATTTTTTTCAGCCATATATTAAACCCGGTGATGCGGTGCTTGACTTTGGTTGCGGCGGCGGTTTTTTGCTGAACAAAATTACCTGTGGACAAAAGCTGGGCATTGAAATAAATGCATATGCAAGAAAAAATGCAGCAGGCTTTAATATCAACACGGTGGAAACACCCGGGGAAGTGGAGAACGAATGGGCAGATGTGCTTATATCATCACATGCCCTGGAGCATGTATTGCGGCCATACGATATTTTAGTAGAGCTTTATGCCAAAACAAAAAAGGGCGGCAAGGTTGTTTTTATTGTGCCGCATGAAACCAAATACACATTCAATACTGAAGATGTAAATAAGCATCTGTACACATGGTCTGAAATGAATTTAGGGAATTTGTTTACAGAAGCAGGCTTTGCAGTAATAGAATCAAAAGAATTGTTACACAGGTTTCCACCGGGTTTCCGCAAAATTCATAAGATGGTGGGTACAAAGATGTTTCATAAAATATGTAACCTGTATGCCCATTGGGCAAGGTACAGGCACATGACACAGATAAGATTGATCGCAGAAAAAAAATAAATATTCAATAAGTTATGATAGGAAATGCATTGTTTCATTTTATTGGTTGCTATGCAGGGTTTAGTAAACCGCATTCTCAAAGCACCCAAAATGAACAGGATATTATTGCACGCTATGCCACCGGCAGTAAATGTGCAGTGGAGATTGGCGTTTACGAAGGTGTAAACACCATCAACATTGCAGCTAAAATGAGCAGCGATGGGTTGTTGTATGCGATTGATCCGTTCTTTAAAGGCAAACTTGGTATTTGCTACTATGAAAAGATCGCCAAAAAAACAGTAGCTAAAAGCAATCTTGGTCATAAAGTAAAATTTATACCAATGCTTAGTTCGCAGGCTGCTTCCAGTGTGCCATCTGTTATTGATTTTATATTTATTGATGGCGACCATAGTGTTGAAGGAATAAAGAAAGACTGGGAGCTGTATTCCCAAAAAGTAATTCCCGGGGGTGTAATGCTTCTTCATGATACAAGGATACCTGCACATGACCCAGCAGTATCAGAGTTAGGATCGTACCAGTATTTTGAATCTGTAATAAAAACAGATACACGTTTTGAAATAATTGATACAGTTGATTCACTTACAGTGTTAAGGAAAAAGTAAACTGTAAAACAAAAAAACAAACTGGATGAACATTCATGCAATTGTAATAGCATTAAACGAAGAGGATTTTATAACAGAGACTATCAGGCCTCTT
>JAZKGV010000100.1:0-59480 GCA_040385725.1 Bacteroidota bacterium
CAAAAACGCTCAGCGTATTGCTGTGTACAATTTTTTTATGTGCTGATTGCAGCAAGAAAAATGAAACCACTCCAACGCCCACGCCTCCGCCAGAAACACCGTCTGGCACAGCAGACTACTGGGTTACCACAGGCGACCAGTTATCGTTATTAAAAAAGCAAACCACGGCAGCGTCATTCTTCTCATCTTCTGCCAATACTTCTGTTATTGAAGTTGACAGTACCCGGAAATTTCAAACCGTTGATGGGTTTGGATATACACTCACCGGCAGTAGCGCTTACCTCATCAACCGTCTTCCTGCAGCATCAAAAAACACTTTGTTGCAGGACCTGTTTGGCAACAATGATAATTCAATAGGTGTAAGTTATTTAAGGATAAGCATCGGCGCTTCTGATCTAAGCCCTGATGTTTTTACTTATGATGATCTGCAAACCGGCAACACTGATGTAAATCTTGATAGCTTTAGTTTATCAAAAGATACCATTGATCTGATTCCGTTACTCAAACAAATACTCACCATCAACCCCAATATAATAATACTGGGCTCACCCTGGACTCCACCTGTGTGGATGAAAGATAATAACAGCAGTATTGGTGGCGGACTGCAACCACAATATTATAATGTATATGCAAAATATTTTGTGAAGTATATACAGCAGATGAAAGCAAAGGGAATTACTATTGATGCAGTAACTATACAAAACGAACCGCAACATGGCGGCAACAATCCCAGCCTTGTAATGTCTTCATCGCAACAGACAGATTTTGTAAAGAACCATTTGGGCCCCGCTTTACAGGCAGCAACCCTTACTACAAAAATTATTGTGTGGGACCACAATTGTGATAATGCACAATACCCTGTTGATATTTTAAATGATGCAGTGGCAAAACCTTATGTTGATGGTTCAGCCTTTCATTTATACGCAGGTAACATCAGTGCATTATCAACGGTGCATGATGCACATCCTGACAAAAATGTTTATTTCACAGAACAATGGACAAGTTCAGGCGGTGGCTTTAGTGGCGACCTGCAATGGCATATTAAAAATGTAATTATTGGCAGTATGCGTAACTGGAGCAAAAATGCGTTGGAATGGAACCTGGCAAATGACCCTGCTTTTGCAATGCACACACCTGGTGGTTGTACAGAATGCAAAGGGGCATTAACTGTAACTTCATCTTCTTATACAAAAAATGTAAGCTACTACATCATTGCGCATGCATCTAAATTTGTACCTGCCGGTTCAGTAAGAATATACAGCAACATTACCGGCAATTTACATAGCGCTGCGTTTGTAACACCTGCAGGAAAAAAAGTATTGATCGTTTTAAATGACGGAAGCAGTGCTGCACCATTCAGTATAAAGTATAAAGGAAAATTTGCAGATAGTAATTTGGCAGCCGGTGCTGTAGCAACTTATGTATGGAACTGATAAAAATGGTTGATATGAAAACAAATGATCGCTAATATAAAATACCATCGTACATTTTTTATTACAGGCATATTTGCCACGCTGGTATTTGTATTTACCCAGTGCATGAATAGCACAGAGGAGAAGAAGACTGAAACAGCACCCTATAGTTTTGAAGATTATGCAGGAGATACAAAATGTGTAAGCTGCCACAAAACTATTTCTGAAGACCATTTAAAAACAGCGCACCACCTTACCTCTTTACCAGCAGAAGAAAAAAACATTTGGGGAAGTTTTGAAAATGGAAAGAATAGCTTTTCATATAATCCTGCGCTGAATATTGCAATGGAAAAAAGAGATAGCGGCCTTTACCAGGTTGTTTATTTTAATAATGAAGAAAAAATGGCAATGCGTTTCAATATAACAGTTGGCTCCGGCACTATGGGGCAATCGTATATTGAAAAAAGAGGCAACCGTTATTACCAGATGCCGGTTACTTTTTTTACTGCAGCCCATCAATGGTCAAACAGCCCGGGCTTTCCAAAAGATAAAATACTAACCGACCGGCCAATAACAGCCCGTTGTTTGGAATGCCATGCAACGTATGCACAGGGTGAAGGCGGAACCGAAATGGAACCAACAGGATTTGTACAGGAAAAAATGATCTTGAGTGTGGGTTGTGAAAAATGCCATGGCCCTGCGGCAAAGCATGTGGAATACCACGTAGCTAATACAAATGACAAGAAAGGAAAATTTATTGTTAATCCATCTGGGTTATCAAGACAACAACAATTAGATGTTTGTGGATTGTGTCATGGCGGTAAAATTCAAAAAACAAAACCATCATTCACTTTTACAGCAGGGCAAAAGCTTTCTGATTATTTTGCTGAGAAGATCATTGTAGAGCAGGCAATGCAAAGTGGAGAAGTTGAAGTGCACGGTAACCAGTTAGGGTTGCTAAAGGCAAGTAAATGCTTTAAGCAAAGCGCTACACTTACCTGCAATAGTTGCCATGGCCCACATCAAAATGAAAGAGGAAATATGCAATTGTATTCGAGCCGCTGTATTACCTGCCATGATACCAATGCTGATAATTTTAAAACTGTAACACATACCGGGATTAAAA
This sequence comes from Bacteroidota bacterium, assembly GCA_040385725.1. Taxonomy (GTDB): domain Bacteria; phylum Bacteroidota; class Bacteroidia; order Chitinophagales; family Chitinophagaceae; genus Ferruginibacter. Next base: position 2,539 of record JAZKGV010000100.1, read on the forward strand.
ATATTACACAGAATTGTATTGACTGCCACATGCCGCAGCAGGAATCAAAAGCCATTGCAGTGTATTTGCAGGGAAAAGATAAAACGGTGGCATCATTAATACGGTCGCACTATATTGGAATTTATACTGATCAAAAAACTAACAAATAAAAATTACTTCAATGAAAGCAAATAAAATACTCGCCCTTTTGCTGCTGTTACCATCATTTATATATGCACAGCATTTTACGGATGGCAAAAAAGTGGAAGTTTATACTACAGCAGAAAATACAACCAATCGCTTGTCATCTGCCGAAGGCGCTTCCTTTGCCAGTAAACCACAGCCATTTGAAAATGAAATTACAGTGTTTGTTGACCCTCAGAAAAAATTTCAGTCTTATATGGGTATTGGCGCTGCATTAACAGATGCGTCGGCGGAAACATTTTATAAAATGCCAAAGGAAAAACAGCAGGAATTGCTGAAAGCATTTTTTGATAAAAAAGATGGGATAGGCTATACAGTGGCAAGAACAAATATTAACAGTTGCGATTTCAGCAGTGATATGTACACCTATGTAAGTGATGGTGATATGGCGTTAAAATCTTTCAATATTGAGCATGATAAAAAATATAAAATCCCTTTTATAAAAGAAGCAACAAAAGCAGCCGGTGGTAAGCTTACTTTATTTGCAAGCCCATGGAGCCCGCCATCATGGATGAAAACAAACAATGATATGCTGCATGGCGGCAAACTAAAACCAGAGTCGTATAAAAGCTGGGCACTGTATTATGCAAAATTTATTAAAGCTTATCAAAAAGAAGGTGTCCCTGTTTGGGGTATCTCTGTGCAAAACGAACCGATGGCAACACAGATATGGGAAAGTTGTATTTACACTGCAGAAGAAGAACGGGATTTTTTAAAGAACCATTTAGGCCCAACAATGGCGAAAGAAGGTCTGGCAAATAAAAAAATAATTGTGTGGGATCATAACAGGGATCTGATCTATCAAAGGGCACAAACCTATTTTAACGATCCTGTTGCATCAAAGTATATCTGGGGTATTGGCTTTCACTGGTACGAACCATGGAGTGGCGGCACACCCATGTATGATAATTTGAAATTGGTGAATGAAGCATTTCCTGGTAAAAACATTTTCTTCACGGAAGGTTGTGCAGAAAGTTTTACAGCAAGTGGTTACAACCGCTGGGCACTGGGAGAAAAGTATGGCAGTAATATGATCAATGATTTTAACAACGGCATGGTTGGTTTTACTGACTGGAATATTATACTGGATGAAACAGGCGGCCCTAATCATGTGGGTAATTTTTGCTTTGCCCCTGTGCATGGCGATACAAAAACAGGAGAACTAATTTATACAAACGCATATTATTATATAGGCCATTTTTCAAAGTTTATTAAACCCGGTGCAAAAAGAATAGCCTGCAGTGTAAGCCGCAGCCAGTTTTTGGCAACCGCTTTTTTAAATCCTGATGGAAAAGTGGTAACAGTAGTAATGAACCAGGGTGATAAGGAAGCTTCTTACAGTTTATGGGTAAATGGTAAAGCAGCAGTAGTAAAAGCATTACCGCATTCTATATCAACATTAATATTTTAAAAAATGAAAAGGGCATACCAGGGAATATTTTTGATGCTGGCCTTTATAATGGCTGGTTGCAGTAAAAAAGATAATGGCGGGACGCCCTATGTGCCAGCACCAAAACCATTGCAATTGCTGTCTGCAAAACTGGATGATAAGGTTGCACTGGTGTCAACGCAAACAGTGGTTTCTCTGAACCAGAATAATAATACATCTGTTATTGCCCGTTTAGCATTCAATAATGCAATAGATAAAACCTCGGTAAGTAGTGCTGTTTTTTTAAAAGATGAATCGGCTGCAAATGTACCAATGGCTATCACTTATGAAAATAACGACAGCATAATGGTGGTTCATAATACTTCAGCATTCGGGTATTTTACGCATTATTCTCTCAGCCTTTCCTCCGCATTAAAATCTGTTGAGGGCAAAGAGTTGGACGCTGTTAAAATAATCCATATCAATACAAAAATTGATTCAACCAATAAATTCCCGGTTATCAGCGATGATGCTCTTCTTGATACAATACAAAAAAGAACATTCAGGTACTTCTGGGATTTTGCCCACCCTGTAAGCGGTCTTGCAAGAGAGAGAAGCAATGGTGATAACGAGTTGGTTACTTCAGGCGGCAGTGGTTTTGGTATCATGTGTATTCCTGTTGCCATCAACCGCAATTTTATTACGAGGTCAGAAGGCCTGGCAAGAATGCAAACCATCGTTTCATTTTTAAAAAATACCGCACAAACTTTTCATGGAGCTTTTCCGCATTGGTTAAATGGGTCAACCGGAGCCGTTATACCCTTTAGTACAAAAGATAACGGAGCAGACCTGGTGGAAACATCTTACCTGATGGCAGGATTGTTGACAGCAAGACAATACTTTAATACAGCAGATGCTGCAGAAACAACGTTAAGAAACGATATCAATACTTTATACAATAATGTGGAATGGGATTGGTTCCGAAATGGCAACCAGAATGTATTATACTGGCACTGGAGCCCTAATTACAATTGGGAAATGAATCACAGGATAACAGGATGGAATGAATGTTTGATAACATATATCCTGGCGGCATCATCAACAACACACAGCATTCCGGCAGGTGTTTACACACAGGGCTGGGCTGGTAATGGTGTCGGTGGCGGATTTGTTAACGGAAGTAATTATTATGGCTATCGTTTACCACTCGGTCCCGATAAAGGCGGCCCGTTATTTTTAGCCCAGTATTCATTTTTGGGTATCGATCCTGTTGGTTTAAACGATTCGTATGCTAACTATGAAACGCAAACGAAAAATCATACGCTTATAAATTATTCTCATTGTGTTGACAATCCCAACAATTGGTTTGGCTACAGCGATAAAGCGTGGGGGCTCACTGCAAGCGACGTGGCTACTGGCTACCAGGCAAGTTCGCCAACTAATGACAGGGGATTTATTGCACCTACTGCAGCATTAGCATCTTTGCCTTACACACCAGCAGAATCAATGAAGGCATTAAAATTTTTCTATTATACCATTGGCGATAAAATTTTTAAAAATTATGGATTTATTGATGCGTTCTCAATCAACTCTATCTGGTTTGCTCAATCATTTTTAGCTATTGACCAGGGGCCGATAATGATAATGCTTGAAAATTACAGGAGCAGGCTGATATGGAATTTATTGACCAGTTGCCCTGAAGTAAAGAACGGGATGAGAGGGTTAGGGTTTACAGCACCATATTTATAGATTGATATAATGTGCAACGATGTGGTTGTATTGACTGTCAATGAAGAGAGGATAAATGCCGGAAACAATGTTTTTAAACCGTTGTAAATATTATTTCTGTTTGATGCTGTTGCTGGCAAGTAGTATCATAAGTAAATCCCAGATTGGCGGCCTTGGCGGCGCTCTGCTTAATGTAACTTTTGGGCAGGGAGCTACTGACGATATCACTGTGCCGGGGTCTCCACTGCAAATGGGCTATACGGCTTTTGAATATACCAGTAACATATGCCCGGAAGAAGGTAAATACACGGTCGTTAGTGGTATTCCGCAAGACTGTGCAGACAATTCATTGATTGACTTATTTGCTGATAACACACCTTTTCCTGATAATAATGGGTACATGATGTTGCTGAATGATGTGCCACATGCCAATGCCAAAATTTTATTTGAATATTCCATCAGTGCTTGTTACGATGTGGACTACCAGTTTTCTGCTGCATTCATCAATATAGACAAGCGAAACAATCCACGCTGCACACGGTTTTCCAGTTTTACGTTGGAGATAAGAGATGCAGCGGAGAATCTTATTGCCTCAACTTCTACCGGTGATATGCAGTTTGCGATGTACAACATGGGCTGGCATTTTACCAAACCGTTTGTAAATTTCAGGATACCGCCCGGAACGCCGCTACCCCTCACGGTTAGAATAATTGATGAGCCTAAGGCAGCAGCACCATGCCACAATTATGTTGCAATTGATGACATCAATGTAGTTGTAACAGGTTCTAGAGTTAATATTGTTTTTGATGCAACACCGGTTGGCTTTTGGGTAAAATCAAGTTGCTTTCAGGACAATAAAAGTTTTACAATGAATGGAACAGTTGAAACAACTGTTGCAAACCCTGCAGTGCAATGGGCACAAAGTACAGATGATGGTATTACATGGAATGATATTCCCGGTGCTACCGGTTATACACTCACACAAAATTTTCCTGTTTCAGATACATTTCTTTTTCGTCTCAGGGCTGCTGATCGTTCTCTTATAACTAATCCAGGTTGTGGCATTACATCTGCAGTGTTAAAGGTACAGGTTGACGGGCTTCCGTCTTTTTATAATACAACAAATAATTCACCTGTTTGTGCCGGAGAAGAAATAAAATTTGATGCAGAAGGAGGCGCTACATATGAATGGAGTGGCCCAAATGGTTTTTATGATAATATAAAATTCCCCGGAATTTTTAAGTCGGAATTAAAAGATAGCGGCTGGTATTATACCCAAATAATTACAGCAGGTGGCTGCAGGGTTACAGACAGTACTTATGTGAGAATTATTGGCACTGATGTGAAGGCCGGAAATGATACTGTTATTTGCATTGGAACCGCTGCATCACTTAATGCATCCGATGGAGCCACATGGTCGTGGAAACCATCAACAGCTTTGTCAGGTGTGAATACCAGGCACCCACTTGCATCACCAGTTGTAACAACAAGCTATACAGTTGCTGTTACAGATGAATATGGTTGTTCCGGTACTGCCGAAGTAATGGTTATTGTAAAAAATAAAGAGAAAGTATCTGCAAATTTTTCGTCATCAACATATATCTGCAGGCTTTCTGACTCTATTTTTTTTGTTAACAGGAGTACTGGAGTTATTGATACATGGCAGTGGGATTTTGGAGATGGCAGGACAAGTTCAGTACAAAATCCTCCAATTCAATATTATAGCAATATACCCACAAGTATTAATTCTTATACTGTTCGGCTAATGATAACTGATACTGCAGGCTGCAGCGATGAAACGTATCAAACACTCAAGCTGGAAGACATGTGCAATATGGCAGTGCCTTCTGCCTTTACACCAAATGGAGATGGAAGAAATGATTATTTCTGGCCACTGAATGCTTTTAAAGCAGAGAATATAACTTTCCTTGTTTTTAACAGGAAAGGAAATAAAATTTTTGAAACAAGAAACTGGCCGGATAAATGGGACGGAACATGGAAGGGAGAACCACAAGACCCCGGAACTTATGTGTGGGTATTTGAATACACAGATGCCATTGGAAAAAGGCAGGTTTTAAAAGGAACGGTTATACTTTTACGATAAAAGAATACTGATGGTAAAATATATAAGCTCAATTGTGATACTGATGCTGTTAAGCATATCGATGCAGGCACAGCAGCAGGTAAAAGTGATGTCCTTCAATATCCGCCTGGATGTAGCATCAGATGGTGAAAACCGTTGGGATGCAAGAAAAGATAAAGTAGCAGCATTGATGAATTATTATGAAGCTGATTTTATTGGGGGACAGGAAGTACAGCATCATCAGTTACAGTATTTAATTACCGGACTAAAGCAATACAGTTATATTGGCGTAGGAAGAGATGATGGAAAAGAAGCGGGTGAATATTCCTGTATTTTTTATAATAAGGAAAAGTTTACTGTCATTCAGCAATCAACTTTCTGGTTGTCACGAACACCGGATTCTGTTTCTCTTGGTTGGAATGCGGCTTACAGGAGAGTTTGTACATATGGTTTATTCCAGGATAAAATGACAAAGCAACAACTGTGGGTTTTTAATACGCACTTCGATCATTTAGGAGATACGGCAAGATTAGAATCGGCCAAATTGATCACAAAAAAAATTCAACAACTTACTTCAACAAAGCACCCAATTATTGTAATGGGTGATTTTAATTCAAAACCCGATGAAGCGCCGGCAATGTATATGCAGAAGCATTTTAGAAATGCAAGAGAAGTAACCAAAGAAAAACCCTATGGCCCGGCGGATACATGGCAAGGTTTTGAGTTTAATAAAAAACCTGATGGTTGTATAGATTATATTTTCCTGTCTCAGCATTCAAATATCAAGGTAAAGAAGTTTGCCACTATCACCGATTCGTATGATATGAAATATCCATCTGATCATTTCCCCATTCTTGCAACAATTGAGTTAAAAAAATAATAGCCATGACCACATCAAAAAAAATTTACTTCCGGTATGTTGTTTCACTGTTTTGTTTTTCAGCTACCACATTTTATTCCTGTGCACAGGTATCATCTCCACCAAAGGAAGAAAAGAAACCTGTTGAAGTAAAACAATTGTCAGATTCTGCCCTGCTTGATTTAGTACAGCAGCAAACTATCAAATACTTTACTGAAGGAGCCGAACCGGTAAGCGGAATGGCAAGAGAGCGTTTTCATGTTGATAATAATTATCCTGATAATGATAAACACATTATCACCAGTGGCGGTAGTGGGTTTGGTGTGATGGCATTGATAGTAGCAATGGAGAGAAAATTTATTACAAGGGAAGACGGTGTACAACGATTAGAAAAGATCGTTCACTTTCTTGAAACCGCAGACCGCTTTCATGGCGCATGGCCGCATTGGTGGAATGGCGAAACGGGAAAAGTAAAACCATTTGGCAGAAAAGATAATGGCGGCGATCTGGTAGAAACATCTTTTATGATACAAGGTTTGCTTTGTGTAAGGCAGTATTTAAAAGATGGAAATGATATGGAACAAAACCTTGCTATACGGATTGATAAACTCTGGAGAGCCGTGGAGTTTGATTGGTTCCGCAATGGTAAAAATGTTTTATACTGGCATTGGAGCCCTGAGTATAATTGGGAAATGAATTTCCAGGTGCATGGGTATAATGAATGTTTGATAATGTACATACTGGCAGCATCATCTCCCACACATGGCGTACCTGCAGAAGTATATCATGAAGGCTGGGCAGAAAAAGGAAAATTAAAATCACCACATCATTCCCTTTTTGGTTATCCTTTACAATTGAATTACCAGGCAGATCTTTCAGATGGTGCCCCTATGTTTTGGTCGCATTATTCTTATTTGGGATTAAATCCAAAAGGACTGAAAGATCAGTATGCAGATTACTGGCAGGAAAACACCAACCAATCGCTTATCAATTATACATGGTGTGTAAAAAATCCTAAAGAATATAAAGGCTATGGGAAAAATAACTGGGGCCTTACTGCCAGCTATTCTGTAAAAGGTTATGCAGCACATGCACCTAATAAAAATGATGATCTTGGTGTTATTTCACCTACTGCTGCCCTGTCTTCATTTCCATATACACCGGAACAATCGATGGCTGCGATGAAACACTGGTATTATAATATGAAAGATAAAGTGTGGGGGCCATATGGTTTTTATGATGCCTTTAGCGAAACTGATCAATGGTACCCCGTTCATTATTTAGCAATTGACCAGGGACCGATACCAGTGATGATTGAAAATTACAGGAGTGGGTTGCTGTGGAAATTATTTATGAGTTGTCCTGAAGTACAGAGCGGTTTAAAGAAGTTAGGATTTGAAAGCAACGGCTTATAATTTTAAAAGTTGCTGCCAACCCCGCCAGCGGTTGAAAACCCTGACGGTGGTTATCTTGAATTATCCAAACATTATTCGATAATATTTTAATTGTCATGCTTCAACAAAGATTGCTTTTATTTTTTATTGTTATCTCTTCTGCATGTTCGGCACAGGAATATAAATACAATTATACTTTTTTCAGAAACAGTGCTGTTGAAGGAAATCATTTTTATAGTTCAACTATCAGCAATGGCAATGCAGCTATTAAAAATATTAATAACAAACTTCCGGTAAGCGATAAAATTTTTCATACTTCGGGTAATGCTCTGAAACTGCAGTATAAAAATTCAACCGATGGAAAATGGGAAGCAACAGTTTTTCATAACGCTATTCGTGGACAAGATCATTTTAAAAAAGCGGCTTTCTTTTCCTGCTGGATATATGTTGAAACGCCTGGTACAAAAGAGAAGGATTTTCCTTTGATACAATTTATAAAATCAGATAGTACACTCTCTCCTCCTTTCTTTATCAAAACTGAACCAAGAAAAAAATGGCAACAGGTAATAATTTCTACTTCAGTTAACAGCAACACTACTTATGGCACAATGAGTTCAAATGCTGCTGATATTACCGGGATTATTTTTTCTCAGCAAACCGGCGAGGAAGCCGGAGAGCATACCATCTATATTGATGACATGGAATTTTTACCAGATGATTCACCTGCTCCTGTTAATATTGTTCCTGTAGTAAAAGATGCAAAAGGTTTTGCAAAACATATTGATATTTCCTGGAGCCCAATTACAGATAATAATATTCATCTTGTAAAAATATACAGGTCAGAAGATGGAAAGCATTATACGAATGTGGGAGTGCAACAACCTTACATAAACCGATATGCAGATTACACAGGCATAACAGGGAAAAAATATTTTTATAAGATCAGTTTTGTAAACAGCAATTTCACGGAAACAAAACAATCATTACCTGTTACAGCATCAACAAGAAAGATGAATGATGAAGAATTGATGACCATGGTGCAGGAAGCATCTTTCAGGTATTATTGGGAAGCAGCCGAATCAAATAGCGGATTGGCAAAAGAAAATATTCATGGCAGGCACAACATGATCGCTTCCGGCGCTTCTGGTTTTGGTATCATGGCATTGCTGGTGGGTACAGAACGGAAATTTATAACAAGAAAACAATCTGTTGACAGGTTTGTAAGGATCGTTAGCTTTTTAGACAAGGCTGAAACATTTCATGGAGCTTATCCTCATTTTATTGATGGACCGACAGGAAAGGTTGTACCTTTTTTCGGAACAAGAGACAATGGTGCAGACCTGGTAGAGACATCCTTTTTAATGCAGGGCTTACTGGCAGCAAGACAATACTTTTCTGGTACAGATGCAAACGAAACACTGATAAGAAATGCCATTGATAAAATATGGCGAAGGGTGGAATGGAGTTGGTTCAAACAATATCCGGATAGCAAATTTCTGTACTGGCATTGGTCACCAGACCAGGAATGGGTAATTAATCACAATCTTATCGGCTGGAACGAAACGATGGTTACGTACCTGTTGGCCATTGCTTCACCAACACATGCTGTGCCGGCAAGTATGTATTACACTGGCTGGGCCAACCAGGATAGCACAGGGCAAGAGTACCGCAAAGGCTGGGGACAAACAACCGATGGCTCTATGTACAGCAATGGTAAAAAATATTACGGAGTAAAATTGGATGTGGGTGTTTCAAATGGTGGGCCTTTGTTTTTTACTCATTATTCTTATTTGGGTTACGATCCTCATGCAATAAATGATAAGTACACTAACTATTTTAAAAACAATCAAAACATTGCCCGTATCAATTACAACTATTGTGTTGAAAATCCTTTGCATTTTAAAGGATATGGCGATAGCGCCTGGGGGCTAACGGCAAGCGATGGCCCGTTTTCATATTCTGCCGATGAGCCAGTCAAATGGCAGGATCATGCCAAAATAACTCCCACCGGTGCCCTATCTTCTTTTCCTTACCTGCCAGCAGAAGCAATGAAGGCATTGAAGAATTATTATTTCAATTATGGAAAACTTATCTGGGGTGAATATGGTTTTAAAGATTCGTTCAGCCCGGAAAAGAACTGGTGTTCTGAAATTTATATGGGGCTGAACCAGGGACCAATGACGGTGATGATTGAAAACTATCGTACAGGATTGATCTGGAAATTATTTATGAGCTCACCGGAAATTAAAGCAGGATTACAAAAACTTGAAGCTGAAACAACCAGGCCAAAGAGAGCTCATTAAATATTTTTTTTCAAAAATTCCTTTTTGTACTTCACCGGGTTGATATTATAATAGTTCAAAAACTGCCGGTTAAAATTAGAAATATTATTATAGCCGCATTCAAAGCAAATATGCGTCACCGGCATATCACTTTCAATCAACAATTTGGCTGCTTTTTGAAGCCGCAACTCTTTTACAAATTCAGAAAATGTTTTTCTTGTACGGAGAGAGAAAAAGCGGGAGAAGGCATTCGGGTTCATTTGAGCGACAGCAGCAGCATTGTCAAGCGTAATGTTGTTTTCAATATTTGCCACTACCCAATTTAATACATTACACATACGGGTCGATTCTTTTTCATTGAATCCTGTGTAAGGAGATTGAGTGATCCGTTTGCCATCTTTTTTGGCGGCAGCAATTTCATGCAGTATTTCTAAGAGACAGATCCATTTTTTTAAACCGGTAGCATCTACAATATCAAAAAGCTTATTGCTTACTCTTTGATTGGCTTTGCCATTTATCTCAATACCATAAGCAGATTCGTCCAGTAACTTTACCAGGTGTGATGATTCCGGTAATTGCAAAAAATCATGGCCTAATGATCCGGCTGTAAAATGAATAACAATTGATTTTGCTCTCAACTTTGAGCCTGTTTTATAATATTTATCATCGTTACGATATGTGTGTGGGATATCGGCACCAAGCAATGCAAGGTTGCCAGGTTTAAAATCTGAAACATTATCACCGATCAATCGCTTGCCGGTGCTTTCTGTTACCAATACAATTTCCAGTTCGGGATGGTAATGCCAGGGTGTGGGGTAATAGTTGTAGTCAAAATTTTTTACCACAAAGGATTCATTTTTCCCCCTGGGCAAATGCTCAAGTGCAGGTTTCATACAAAATAATATTTTTTACATCTTAAAAATACAAAACCCGGTGTATTTTTTGCTAAAATAGTATCAGTTTGATTGAAAGGAATAGTGGTTTAGTTTTTCTACTACGGGTATATTTGATGTACGATTGTTAAAATGATTGAGCTCATATGATAAAGAAATTGTCTTTATGTGTCCCGTTTTTTATCCTCCTGATTGCAGCCAACAGTGTGCTGGCTCAAAAAAAGCACAAGGTTGTTTTTGTAATTGCCGACGGCATTCCGGCAGACTTGATTGAAAGTCTGCCGATGCCGGGGCTGAAAGCGATCAGCAAAGCCGGCGGTTATACAAGGGCGCATGTTGGGGGCGAAAAAAATGCTTATTCTGAAACTCCTACCATTTCTGCTGTTGGCTACAACAGCCTGCTTACCGGCACCTGGGTAAATAAACACAATGTGTGGGGCAATGAAATTGAAGCGCCCAACTACAATTACTGGAACATTTACCGCCTGTTTAAAACGCAGTATCCCCAAAAGAAAACAGCTATTTATTCTACCTGGTTGGATAACAGAACGAAACTGATTGGCAGTGATGCAAAAGCAGCAGGCAATCTTCAGCCTGATATTATTTATGATGGAATGGAACTCGATACCATCAACTTTCCGCATGATGCTTTTGGCTATTTCTATAATGTAATTGATGATTCAGTAGTGAATAGAACAGCAACTTCAATAAAAACAGATGCGCCGGATCTATCATGGGTGTATTTGGAATACACAGATGAAATGGGGCACCGCCATGGTAACGGCGATACGCTTACTAATGCAGTAAAACTGTTGGATGATAAACTGAAAAGGTTGTGGGATGCTGTTCAGTACAGGGAGAAGAATTTTAATGAAGAATGGCAGTTATGGATAACAACCGATCATGGGAGAAAAGATGATGGCTATCATCATGGAGATCAAACTGACAGAGAAAGAACAATATGGATTGCCACCAATGCAAAAAAACTGAATGAATATTTTAAGTATGGAAATCCAGGTATTGTTGATATTATGCCTTCAATGGCAAAACACTTAGGAATAGAAATTCCAAGAGAGAAATTGATGGAGGTTGATGGCCTTTCATTAACAGGTAAACTTTCTGCTGCAGAGGGAAAGGCAATACAATTAGGCAATTCTATCCAGCTAACATGGCGGCCTTTATTTACAAAAGGCAAGGCAAAAATATGGATGGCAACAACCAATAATTTTAAGGAAGGCGGAAATGATGACTATAAATTGGTAAAGGAAGTATCTATTGCTGATGGAAAAGCTATCATTGATATTAAAAACATGCCTTCTGGTTTTTATAAAATTGTAATGGAGTTTCCACACAATTTTATAAACAGGTGGATCATTAAAAAATAAATTATCTGATGAAAAAAACTTTCATTGCTTCAGCGCTTTTTTTTATGGCGCTTGCTTGTTCTGCACAAAACAAATCATTAAGTAAAGGAAAATATGGCGATGGCCCAGACAGCATTGCACCTGTTGGCATCATTAAAAATTTAACGGACGACCAGTTATTAGAAACAGTCCAGAAGCAAACCTTTCGTTTTTTCTGGCATGGCGCACACCCACATAGCGGCCTAGCATTAGAAAGAAGCAACACAGTTTTAGCAGAGCATTACTGGGATTATATCAATGAAGCATGGGATGAACCAAATTTTTCCCACACAAAGTTCGGCCCTGATGCCGGCGCTATTGGTGGAACAGGTTTTGGGATAATGAGCACCGTGGTGGCAGTGGAAAGAGGATGGATCGGAAGAGACACGGCAATAAGAAGACTGATAAAGATCGCAGATTTTTTAATTAATGCCGATTGCTATCATGGCATCTATCCACACTTTATGGATGGAAGAACCGGCAAGACGATACGTTTTGACAGGTTGGATGATGGAGCAGATATTGTAGAGACATCTTACCTGCTGATGGGTTTTCTATGTGCAAGGGAATATTTTTCAGGCAACACGCCCAGGGAAGTTTATCTCCGCAAACGCATCAACCAGATGTGGGGCGCTGCTAACTGGAATTGGCATACCAATGGGCAGAAAAAATTATTCTGGCATTGGAGCCCAACCAATGGATTTGATATGAACTTTCCGGTGTGGGGCTACAATGAATGTTTGATTACCTACATCATGTCTGCCTCTTCTCAATACCATTCTATTTCTCCAGATGCATACAACGGTACATGGACCGGGAGCCCCGGTTTTAAAAGCGATAGTGTTTATTATGGCTATAAACTGCCCCTTGGTAATTATGGAAGAGATATGGGCGGGCCATTATTTTTTGAGCAATATACTTTCCAGGGAATTGATCCGAATGGACTAACAGACTCATTAGGGAATGATTATTTTTTGCAGGGGAAAAATCATACACTTATCAACAGGGCGTATTGTATAGATAATCCAAATAAGTTTAAAGGCTATAGCTCTACATGCTGGGGCCTGACCGCCGGCGACAGTTACAAAGGTTACCTGGCACATAGTCCGCAGAATGACCGTGGCGTGATACAGCCAACTGCTGCAATCTCCTCTATACCATATACGCCTAAAGAAAGCATGGAAGCATTGCGTTATTTTTATTATGGTATGGGAGATAAGATATGGAGTAAATATGGTTTTGTAGATGGCTTCAGCATTCATCACAACTGGTACGCTAAGTCACATTTGGCAATTGACCAGGGACCGATTGTAACGATGATCGAAAATTACAGAACCGGTATGTTGTGGAATTTGTTTATGAAAATACCAGATGTGCAGAATGGCTTAAAAAAATTAGGCTTCAGCAGCAGTAAGTGGCCTAAAAAGTAAAATCATTTTTTGTTTTACTGATATGAAAATTCGCTTGTCAAAAATATTATTGATTGTAGTACTGTTGATGGCAACAGTGACAGCCATATATTTTTTGTTGCCATCGAAAAACAAAATTGATTTCAATGCACAGGTAAAGCCCATCTTCAATAAAAATTGTATAGCCTGTCATGGCGGAGTAAAGCAACAATCTGATTTTAGTTTATTGTTCAGGGAAGAAGCATTGCAGAAAGCAAAGTCAGGCAAATATCCAATTGTTCCCGGAGATGCAGGCAAAAGTGAATTGATCAAGAGAATAAAAGAAAATGATACGGAAGAAAGAATGCCTTATAAACATGCACCACTTTCAAAAGATGAAATAAATATATTGGAACAATGGATTGACGAAGGTGCTGAATGGGGAATTCATTGGGCTTATGTGCCGGTGAAAAAAGTTGAAACACCGGATATAAAGAGCGACTGGATAAAAAATGACATTGATAAATTCATTTATAAAAAACTTGACGAAGAAAAATTACAACCTTCAGCAGAAGCAGATAAAGCAACACTATTAAGAAGAGCAAGCCTTGACTTAACAGGTTTGCCGCCTGATGAAAATGTAGCAAAAAAATTCCTGGATGATAATTCTGCACAGGCTTATGATAAACTGATCGATGATCTGTTATCATCACCAGCCTATGGCGAAAGATGGACAGCCATGTGGATGGACCTCGCCCGTTATGCAGATTCAAAAGGTTTCGAAGCCGACAGGCCAAGAGTGATCTGGCGCTACCGGGATTGGTTGATAAAATCTTTTAACGCAGACAAACCCTACAATGAATTTTTAACAGAACAAATCGCCGGTGACCTTATGCCCGGCGCTGATGATGATAAATATATTGCCACCGCTTTTCACCGCAACAGCATGACGAATGACGAAGGCGGCACCGACAATGAAGAATTCAGGACAGTAGCGGTGATTGACAGGGTGAATACTACCTGGAGTGCATTAATGGGAACCACTTTTAATTGTGTACAATGCCACAGCCATCCTTATGATCCTTTTACGCATGAAGAGTATTATAAGTTCATGGCGTTTTTTAATAACACCCGTGATGAGGACACAGAGCTTGATTACCCATTACTCAGGATGTATAGTGGTGCTGATAGTACAAAGTGGGTAACGCTGCATAATTGGCTTGCTCAAAATGCAAGTAGTGATGTAAGCAACTGGTATCAACAATTTTTAAGAACAATGCAGCCTGCTGTTAATTCACTCCGCTGCGATGAATATAAAAATGGTGTGTTGTTTGTAAACCTCTACGCTTCGCTTGATAACAATGGCACCTGCAGGTTACCGGATATAAAACTGGATGGCAGGCAGCAAATAGTGTTCAGGTATTATAACCAACAGGCAGACGCCAAATGGTTTATACACCTCGACAGCCTGAACGGCCCGTTGATCAAAACGATCCAGATGCAGAAATGCGGAGACAAATGGAAAACACAAATGGAAGATCTACCAGCAACTGCAGGAAAACACAATTTGTATTTCAGGTATTATAGTCCCACATTAAAAAGCACAATGCCAGGCATATTATTCGATTGGTTTGCATTTGCACCAGCTTTCCCCGGTGAAGGAACAAAGGAATATCCCGTATACAAAAAGCAGTTTACAGAATTATTGCTAACAGAACCGGAAACAACACCCGTAATGGTGGAAAGCAACGGTGAGCAACACCGCCAAACAAATGTGTTTGAAAGAGGCAACTGGATGGTAAAAGGAAAAGTAGTTACTCCAGGTGTTCCGCATATCCTGAATGCAATGCCTGAGAGTGCACCTGGTAACCGGCTTGGTTTAGCCATGTGGTTAACCGATAAAAAAAACCCGCTGACTGCAAGAACAATGGTGAATCGCTTGTGGGAACAATTATTTGGTACCGGGCTTGCCGAAACATTAGAAGACCTCGGTACACAAGGCATATCACCGATACATAAAGAGTTGCTTGATCATCTTGCATACAGGTTGATGAATGAACATAACTGGAGTATCAAAAAGTTATTAAAAGAGATTGTTTCGTCTGCCACTTATCGCCAGTCTTCTAAAACAACACCAGAATTAGTTCAGAAAGACCCTAACAATATTTTGTTGGCAAGGCAATCAAGATTGAGATTAACAGGCGAACAATTAAGAGACCAGGGATTAGCCATCAGTAATTTGTTAAGCAAAAAAATGTATGGCAAAAGTGTAATGCCTTACCAGCCGGATGGCATTTGGCTTTCGCCGTATAATGATGCAAAATGGGAAACAGGCAAAGACGGAGAACAATACCGCCGTGCTTTATACACCTACTGGAAACGCACTGCACCCTATCCTTCCATGATAAATTTTGATGGCAGCAGCAGGGAAGTTTGTATTACGAGGAGAATAAGAACGAACACACCATTGCAGGCATTGAATAGTTTAAATGATTCTGCCTTTTTAGTAATGGCCAGGCAGTTTGCCCTTAACATACAAAAGACAGCCGATAAAAATGCAGTAAGGCAGATACAGAAAGGTTATGAAGCAATGATGTATAAAACCATTACTGAAGCAAAACTTAAAGCATTGATTGGTTTGTATGATAAAGCGTTGACACAATATAAAAATGATAAAACAGCCGCAGCAAAAATGGTTGGTGTGAACGAAAAGGAAGCAATACCTGAAACAGCAGCAATGGTGGTGGTGACAAATGCGATGATGAACCTGGATGAGTGGGTGAATAAGAATTAATAATAAAACACAATTGTCCTCTTTAGGGGATAGGGGTATGACACAAAAAGAACTACACAATCAGCGGTTACTTGATGAAGCAAATAAAAAAATGCTGCATCACTACACCCGCCGCCACTTTATAAAGGAAAGTGCGATGGGGTTGGGTGCATTAGCATTAGGCAGTTTGCTGGGCTGTGGTACAAGCGGCTCTCCAGAACCGTTAGTGAATAGTTTTTTTGACCCTGCCAATCCATTAGCGCCAAGGCCGCCCATGTTCCCCGGCAAAGCAAAGTCCGTAATTTTTATACACATGGCCGGGGCGCCATCACAATTAGAATTGTTTAGCTATAAACCAGAACTTGCAAAATTAGATGGGCAGGACTGCCCTCAATCTTTATTGGAAGGAAAACGTTTTGCCTTTATAAGAGGCGTTCCAAAAATGCTGGGGCCGCAGGCAAATTTTAAACAGCATGGGCAAAGTGGTTTGTGGTTGAGTGATAACCTGCCACATTTATCAACTGTGGCAGATGAAATAGCCATGCTGAATGCAGTAACAACCGACCAGTTTAATCATGCACCGGCGCAATTGCTGATGCACAGTGGTAGTGCCAGGCAAGGCAGGCCAAGCCTCGGCAGTTGGGTAACTTATGGCCTGGGTTCAGAAAATAAAAACCTGCCCGGCTTTGTGGTGTTGACATCCGGTGGTAATAATCCCGATGCAGGTAAAAGTGTGTGGGGCAGCGGATTTTTACCAAGTGTGTATCAAGGCGTACAATGCCGCAGTAAAGGCGACCCGGTGTTGTTTATCAAAGACCCGGAGGGCATGAACAGGGATTTGCGTAAAGCATCCATTGATGCCATCAACAACATCAACAAAGAACAGTACGAAGAATATAAAGACCCGGAAATTCTCTCCCGGATATCTCAATACGAGATGGCGTATAAAATGCAGGTATCTGTTCCCGGTGTGATGAATATTGACGATGAACCGCAGCATATTTTAGAAATGTATGGTGCAAAACCAGGCGAAGGAAGATTTGCTAACAATGTTTTGCTGGCAAGAAAACTAGTGGAGAAAGGTGTACGTTTTGTACAGTTGTTCGATTGGGGCTGGGACACACATGGCGATAGTGCTGGTGCTGCGATTGAAGTGGGATTGATAAATAAATGCCGCAGTGTTGACAAACCTATCACTGCATTACTGTTGGATTTGAAACAGCGTGGACTATTAGACGAAACGCTGGTAGTGTGGGGTGCAGAGTTTGGCCGTACACCCATGCAGGAAAACAGGGAAGGTAAAACAATGCCTTTCAAAGGTCGTGACCATCATGGCGAAGCATTCAGTATATGGATGGCTGGCGGCGGCATAAAGGGTGGCACTACGTATGGTGAAACAGACGAAATTGGTTACAGTATTACCAGCGGGAAAACGGAGGTGTTCGATGTACAGGCTACAATTTTGCACCAGTTAGGCTTTGATCATGAGAAGTTTACTTACCAATCTCAGGGAAGGCCTTTCAGGTTAACGGATGTGAGTGGGAAGGTGATACATGATATTTTGGTGTAAAAGCTGAAGGAATTTACCGAAGAAATATTCTTTTTTGAATTTTAACTTTTTTATGAAACAGAACAGAAGAAATTTCCTGCAACTAACTGCTACGGCTGCAACAGGAGCGTTGCTTTCTTCTTTAGAAAGCGTTGCTGCCAGGCCATTGCCTTTTATAAAAGCCAACACAGGTTATGAGTTAAAAATAATAGCCACCAACTGGGGCTTTGATGGACCCATGGATGCCTTTTGTGCCAAAGCAAAAAAGGAAGGCTATGATGGCATTGAGAACTGGTGGCCGGGAACAGAAAAAGAACAACAGGAAATGTTTGATGCGGTAAAAAAATATGGGTTGGATCTGGCGATTATCTGGGGTGCTGACGAAAGCACTTATACAGAACATGCTGCAACATTTAAAAAAACAGTTGAAATTTTTGCAAAACAAAAAAATCAAAAACCTATTTATATCAATCTTCATTCAGGCAGGGATTATTTCCCTTTTGATGATAATAAAAAATTGGTTGAGTACAGTATCGCACTATCAAAAGAAACCGGCATACCCATTTACCACGAAACACACCGGGGCCGAATGTTGTTTGCAGCTCACACAACAAATGAGTTTATCAAAAAATACCCTGAATTAAAATTGACATTAGACATTTCTCATTGGTGTAATGTGCATGAAAGTTTATTGCATGACCAAACAGCAGCAGTAGAAACAGCATTGCAACAAACAGAACACATTCATGCAAGGGTTGGTTACCAGGAAGGGCCCCAGGTGGCAGACCCAAGAGCGCCAGAATGGAAATATGCCGTGGATGCACATTTCGCCTGGTGGGATAAAGTGGTGGAAAGGAAAAGGAAAGCAGGCGAACGGATAACTTTTTTAACAGAGTTCGGCCCGCCTTTATATATGCAAACGCTTCCTTACACATTGCAGCCTTTGAGTAATCAGTGGGAGATAAATGTGTACATGATGCAGTTGCTGAGGAAAAGATATGCTGTATAACGCCGGTCGGTACCGCAGGGTCAGACCGGAACACGGATCAAATAATTTAATTTGAACACACTCTTAACCATAACAGATTTCATTGGCCGGTTTCACCCGGTGTTGGTGCATTTGCCTATTGGTATTTTATTGCTTGCAGCAGTATTCCATTTTCTTTCTTATAAAAAGAAGTTTGAAGTATTGCAGCCGGCCGTAAAAACTTCCTTATTGCTGGGTATGCTGGCAGCTATTGCATCTTGTATCAGTGGGTTGGTTTTGGCGAACGGCGAAGAGTATGAAGAGGCATTGGTAAGCAAACACCAGTGGTTTGGAATTGGGGTAGCCGTTGCCGCGATAGTGGCGTATTTATTTGCTTTAAAAAATTCACTATTTGTAAAATGGATGATGCCGCTGCTGGTATTGCTTATTATGATAACCGGGCATTTGGGAGGTTCAATAACGCATGGCGAAGGATATCTTACCCAATCGTTATCATCAAAAGGTACAGGAAGTGCGGTGATAAGTAAACCTATACCCGATGTACAGCAGGCCATCGCTTACAATGATATTATACAGCCGATACTGCAGGCAAGGTGCTACAACTGCCACGGCCCAAATAAGCAAAAAGGAAAACTAAGATTAGACGAACCTTCTTTTATTGACAAAGGTGGAGAAGATGGGAAAGTAATTATTGCAGGCAGTGCAGGAGAAAGTGAAATAATAAAAAGGTTATTGCTGCCATTAGATAATGAAGACCACATGCCGCCAAAAGAAAAACCACAACTCACAAAGGCCCAAATTGAATTATTAAACTGGTGGGTAAACAGCGGTGCTGATTATCATAAAAAAGTAGCGGAACTAAACCAGCCGGAAAAAGTAAAACCTTATTTAGCTGCATTGCAAAAAGGTGGCGAACAAAGGTCTATTGCAACTGCAACAGATATTCCAGATAAGCCGGTTGACAAAGCATCTGATGATGCGATACAAAAATTAAAAGCACTCGATGTAGCAGTAAACCCGGTTTCGCAAAGCAGCAATTACCTCCAGGTGAATTTTGTAGTGGTTGATTCCATTACAACAAAGCATTTGGATTTGCTGAAACAAATCAGCAAACAAATTGTGTGGTTGAAAATGGGCAATACAAAAATAAATGACACTGTGCTGACCACCATTGGCAGCTTTAGTAATCTCACACGTTTATTTCTCGACAGAACAAATATTACAGATAGAAACATTTGGTATTTAAAAGACCTTTCACAATTACAGTATCTCAATCTTTCCGGAACCGTTGTTACTGCTAATGGGCTAAATGCTGCAAAAGGCCTGGTTAATTTGAAAAATCTATTTCTCTATCAAACTAATATTACAGCGGAGGAATTGAGTGCAGTACAAAAAAACTTTCCCAACACAGTAATTGATACAGGTGGATACAAGGTAGAATTTTTAGCAACGGATACAATGGAAGTAAAGGAAAAAAAAATAAAAAAATAAGTACGCAAAGTGTGAGAGGTAGAAAATACTAATTCAAAATCTAAGTGCATAATAATTATTAACGATAAAACTTTTTGCTATGAATGAAAAACAATCAAGGGCACAATTTTTAAAAACCACTGCTATGGCAGGCGCTGCTTTGCTGGTGTCTTCATTAGAGGGATGGGCAGCAACAAGGGATGAAAAAAAATTAAGGGTAGCTGTCATTGGCTGCGGTAGTGTAAGCAACCGCTATATACCACAATTGCTTTCGTCAAAGTTGATAGAAGTAGTAAGCCTTTGCGATATTAAACCGGAAAGGGCTGTGGCACAAAACAAGCAATACAATGTAAATGCAAAAACCTATGCCAGTATTGAAGAAATGCTGAAAGGTGTACCATTTGATATGATGGTAACCCTCACAGATATGCAGGTACATGGTATGCTGAATAAAAAAGCATTGCTGGCGGGCAAACATGTGTGGAGCGAAAAGCCAATGGCCAATACTTATGCAGAAGGAAAAGCATTATTGGATCTGGCAAAAAGCAAAAAGCTTCGTTTGTGGGGAGCGCCTGCCGTTGTTAACTCTCCGCAGTTTGCCTTTATGAGCAAAACAATACAGGAAGGTAAATTGGGAAGGGTGGCTGCTGCCCACGGGCAGTATGGCCACACAGGCCCCACCTGGTCTTCTTTCTTTTATGAAAAAGATGGCGGCAGTATGCCGGACCTGGGCGTATATAATATGGCTACACTAACGGGATTGCTTGGGCCGGCAAGGAGTGTGATGGCAATGACAAGCATTGTAAACCCTGAAAGAACGATTGACGAGAAAGGAAAGATAAAAGTGGTGGCAGAAGACAATGCACATGTTTTGCTGGAACACGATAAAGGCGTGATAAGCCATGTAATGTGCGGCTTCAACTATTTTGATCCTCATGGGCATGAAGCAGGTTCCCAATCATTACATTCTATCCAGATATATGGCGACTATGGCAATATGCGTTTGGTTGGTTATGATTGGGAAACGAATGGTGTATGGCTGGATAACTCATGGGATAAGCCTGCTCAACTAATGAGTACCGATAAGGGCGGCTACGAATGGCAGGAAGGTGCAAGGGTTACGGGTGAAAGTATCATTACCGGGGTAGAACCGAAAATAAATGTGGAGCATGCCTTGCATGTATTGGAAATAATTGAAGCGGCAAGAAAATCATCTGCGACAGGAATGAAAGTGAAATTGAAAAGTAAGTTTCCTTTTCCGGTAGTAAAGTAAAAATGCGAAACATTTTCATTCGTGTCAATTTGTGTAATTCGTGGCTAAAATATATCTGTGTTAATCCGTGTAATCCCCGCCTGAACGGACGGGCAGGTGTGGCAAAAAAATAAGCAATTATGAAATTAGCAATCCTCGGCACTGGTTTTATCTCCAGGTTCTATGCAGAATCCTTAGTGGCGCAAAGAAGAAAAGATGAAGTAGTGATGGTATATGGAAGAGATGAAGCAAAAACAAAACAATTTGCTGCAGATTATAAAATACCAAACTGGTCAACCGATCTGGCAAAAGCAGTTGCACATCCTGATGTGGAAACAGTAGTAATTGGTTTGGCAAATAATGTTCACCTGGATGCGGTGTTGGCATGTGCTGCTGCAAAAAAGCATGTTGTTTGTACAAAGCCGTTAGGAAGAAATGCAAAAGAATCCCTGCAGATGTTGCAGGCAGTTGAAAAGGCCGGAGTAACAGGAGGTTACCTGGAAGACCTGTGTTATACACCGAAGTTTTTAAAATCATTGGCAAGTATTCAAGCCGGCGCAATTGGCGAAGTGATATGGACAAAAAGCAGGGAAACACATCCCGGCCCACACAGCGATTGGTTTTGGGATAAAGAAAAAGCAGGTGGTGGTGCCATTATTGACCTGGGTTGTCATTGTGTGGAGATTAGCCGCAACTTCATTGGGAAAAATATAAAACCAATTGAAGTAATGTGCTGGGCGGATACCAGGATGCACCCGATAGATGCAGAGGACAATGCTGTTGGCCTGGTGAAATATGCTAATGGAGCCATCGGCCAGTTTGAAGTGAGCTGGAGTTTCAGAGGTGGAATGGATCTGAGAGATGAAGTGATGGGAACAGAAGGTACTATCTGGGCAAATAATTTTTTGCGTACGGGTTTTGAAATGTATTCAACAGGTAAAGGAGTTGGATATGTAGCTGAAAAAGCAGAGAGCAATAGCGGTTGGTTATTTCCTGTAGGAGATGAAGTGCATGAGTTGGGTTACAATCACATGTTCACTGATATGTTTGATGCAATAGAAAAAAATAGACAGCCTGCAGAAACATTTTATGATGGCTATATTGTAAATGCAATCATTGATGCCGCTTATAAATCTGCTAAAACAAAACAATGGGAACCGGTTGTAATTGAAGATTGGCGTGGTGGTAATGAAGTAGCTGCAAAAAAAGAACTAACAAGCTATGATGATAATTACTACCTGATAAAAGAAGAAATACTACCATCAGGAGAAAAGAAAATAATTGTAAAACACAAACAGACAGGCTCAATAGAAAAGCGATGAAAGAAATAGTATCAAAAAGATTGCTGGATGCAGGTAATGACACTGTGTACAGGGCATGGTCAGATCCGGGGCATTTAAAAAACTGGTGGGGCCCACATGGCTTCACCAACACATTTACTGAATTTGATCTGCGGCCTGGTGGTAAGTGGAGCCTTGTAATGCATGGTCCCGATGGAAAGGATTACCAAAGCGAAATTATTTTTGAAGATATTGTTCCCGGTGTGATGCTGGCGTTCAGTTATGTGATAAATCATAAAATACGAGTGGAAGCAATTTTTGAGGCAATCACTCAAAGTAAAACACTGGTTTGTTTTAAAATGATCTTTTATAACGAAGAAGAATTTGCAAACCTCAAAAATTTTATGGCAGAAAAAAATGAAGAGAATTTAGACAGGTTGGAAAACGAACTTAGTAAAATGAAACTTCTTTATGCTCACGAATAAAAATATTGTCATCATTGGCGGCACTACAGGTATTGGGTTATCTGCAGCTAAAGCGTTTATTGCAAACGGAGCCAATGTAATTGTAGTAGGCAGAAATGCAGATAGTGCCGAAGCCGCAAAAAAAATATTGGGCAGTAATGCACTATCATTAGCCGCTGATGCAGCAAATGAAAACACAGCAGTTCAGGCAATAGATATTTGTGTAAACAACTTTGGCAATTTTGATGGCCTGTATCATGTTGCTGGTGGCAGTGGCAGAAAAATGGGTGATGGGCCATTGCATGAATTAACATTGGAAGGATGGAATAAGACAATGGAATTAAATCTTACATCGCTTATGTTATCAAACCAGGCAGCAGTAAGAAAATTTATTGAGTTAAAAAAAGGAGGTGCTATTTTAAACATGGGTTCTGTGCTTGGTTATTCACCATCGCCAAAATATTTTACCACACATGCTTATGCAGCAGCCAAAGCGGCTATCATTGGTTTTAGCAAATCTATTGCATCCTATTATGCACAGGACAATATCAGGATAAACGTAATTGCACCAGCATTGGTAGAAACACCAATGGCACAACGTGCAGCCAAGGACGAGATCATTTTATCATACATAAAAACAAAACAGCCATTGGATGATGGCCGCATTGGCAGGCCGGAAGACTTAGATGGGCTGGCAGTTTATTTCATGAGCGATCTATCAAAATTTACAACAGGGCAAATCGTAGCAGTAGATGGCGGATGGTCTGTTAGCGAAGGCCAGTATTAATCAATAATTAATAAACAACAATTGAAAAGCACTGCGACAATAGGAATTGATTTAGGTGGCACAAGAATAAAAGGTGTTGCGATTGATGCAGATGGAAACATATTGCATCAAACCTATACGCCAACGAATGATGGAGAAGGTGAAGTATGGAAAGCTGCAATAGCAGCCACGGTAAATGAATTGATACTTAGGCTACGCTCAGTACAAAAACTCAACGCAGAAAATATTATTGTTGGAATTTCTGCACCCGGTTTACCAAATAAAGAAAATACGGCTATTGCTTTTATGCCTGGAAGATTAGAAGGTTTGGAGAATTTTATCTGGAGCGATTATCTCCATTGCAAAGTGTATGTATTGAATGATGGTGTAGCTGCCATGGCGGCAGAAGCAAAAACCGGCGCTGCAAAAAATAGTACCAATGCGGTGATGATAACATTAGGTACCGGCGTTGGCGGTGCATTATTGATCGAGAAAAAAATTTACCAGGGTTCTTTTAACAAAGCAGGCCATATTGGCCATACGGTGGTGGACAGCGAAGGCGATTGTGATGTAACCGGAATGCCCGGAAGTTTGGAAGAAAGTTTTGGTAACTGTACAGTTGAAAAAAGAAGTAAAGGAAAATTTACTTCCACCAAAGATCTTATTGATGCTGCAAGAGATGGCGATGAGTTTGCAAAAGAGATCTGGCACACATCAATAAAAAAACTGGCGATGGCTTTAGCATCAGCAAGCAATTTTATTTCGCCTGATACCATTGTAGTTGGTGGTGGCATTGCAGAAGCCAATGATGATCTGTTTATTCCGTTGAATGAATGGTTTGATAAATTTGAATGGCAACCTGGCGGTATCCGTCCACAAATTGTAAAAGCAATGCATGGGGATTTGGCTGGAGCAACTGGTGCGGCATGTTTTGCAATGAGTAAACAGCACGAAACGAAATGAAAGAAAAACTGGAGAGAAGCAATTTTATAAAACTCACCTTTCATGAAGATGGGTTTGTTGTTGAATTAGATAAAGGGTTAAGAAAAATCAAATGGAATGAAATTGAAGAACTGGTTGTGTATAAGGAAGACCTGATGACATTTGATGAAATTAGAATGGATATTGTTTACAACGGCCTGCAAATAACAATAACAGAAGATAACCCAGAGTGGGATTTTTTTGTCAGTAAAGCAAAATCAGTTTTTCCTTCAATACCAGCAGAATGGGAGAGCCAGATTATACAACCACCATTTGCAGAAAATAGAAGAATAATTTATGAAAGAGATAAATCAATTTTATAAAGATATCTTATGAATAATTCTTTTATAAAAGAGATAGTCAGTAATTATAGATCCGGCTTTAGCCTGGAACAGGCTTTCTATACAAACGAAGAACTGTTTGCTGCAGAATGGAGATCCATTTTTAAAAAACACTGGTTGTTTGCCGGCAACACCGCACAGATACCAAAAGCAGGCGATTATTTTTTATACCAACTGCAAAAAGATTCTATCATCATCATTCGTGGAAGCAATGGCGAAGTGTTTGCACATTACAATACCTGTCGCCACCGTGGCTCTGTCATTTGCCAGCATGAAAAAGGGAATGCAGCTAAACTCATTTGCCCTTATCACCAGTGGGTGTATGATAAAGACGGTACTTTATTAAATGCACGGATGATGCCGGATGATTTTTGTAAAGACGAATACAACTTACATTCTGTGCATGTGAAAGTGGTGGAAGGATTGATCTTTATTTCGCTGGCAGATGAAGCACCTGATTTTTCCACTATTGAAAAAAGTATGGCACCTTATTTAAAGCCTTATACAATTAACAATGCAAAAGTTGCCAGCATAAAAAATTACACACTCACAGCTAATTGGAAATTGGTAGCAGAAAATTTCCGGGAGTGTTATCACTGCGGTGGCGCTCATCCTGAGTATTGCAGTGCAGTAATTGGTGCAAATCTGAGAGAGGATACAGATGAACTTACTTTGTTGAAACAAAAAGAATGGAATGCAAACGGGTTAGAAACGAAATTGGTTGAAGTAGCAGAAGGCACCACCACGTATGCAGTCCGCTATCCATTACGCCCCGGCATTGAAAGCTACAGTGTGGATGGAAAAAAAATTTCCATACCAATGGGAAATCATAAAAACCATGATGCAGGTGTAGTTGGTTTAGTAAACTACCCCAACTTCTGGATGGATGCAGTAAGTGATTATATATGGACGATGAGGGTAACACCTGTCAATACCGCCACAACAGATGTGGAATTTTGTTGGCTGGTTGATGAAAATGCAATGGAAGGAAAGGATTATTCATTAGAACGGCTCACAGCATTTTGGGAGATCACAGGCGACCAGGATGGAAAATTGTGTGAGAATAATTTTAGAGGCATACAAAGCGATGCTTACCGATTCGGCCCTTATGCACCGGTGGAAGACCAAGTGGTGAATTTTGTAGATTGGTGTGTGGAGCAGCTAAAGCAGGATATATCGGAATAATTTTAATCCAATCTAAAATCTCCATGAACCGTTTAGGCAATATATCAATCCTATTTTTTCTTCTTCTAATGTCAACATTGGTTGCTGCACAAATTTCTCCACTATCGTTAGAATACAAGGACGGAAAAATAAAAGGCAGTATTTCTTCAAACAACTCAGGCAGGTATTTTTTTCTTGAAACAGTTTTGCCCCAAACAAAAATTATTGGTACCCCGCAAGTATTATTGAATGACAGCAACAGCATTACAACAAAACAAACGATCCGCTATTTTGATAATGAGTGCATAGTGATAAATAGCGTGACAAAGAAAAAATTCGGGTTACAATGGGATATTGAGATCAAGGGCAATGGAAGTCCCTGGACAGTTCCTGTTGAAACTGTTTTGCAATGGGACAAAAATGATTCTACACAGTTTTGGACAACCTGGCCCAATAACCAGGAAAAGCCTTTTGCACCCGAATGGCAGGATCCATTTGAAACTTCACCGTTGCAAAATCTGTCATTGGTGTATGGTGGCGAAAGTCATTGGTCTACAAATGCCTTTTCGCTTCCCATAGCAACCAGTTTTATAAAGGAAAATAATCTCGGATTAAGTTTTGTACAATCGTTAGAGGACACCATACTAGGTTTAGAGATGCGTACATCAGCAGCGGGAAGTATCGCATACAGGCATATCAATCACCGCATCAGCACAGAAAATACAATTCATATCCGCCATTCAATTGTACTGCATGAAGCAGATTGGCGGGCGGGAATGCAATGGATGTTTGAAAATCATACAGCCTACTTTTTACCATCGCAGCCAATGGCACATACAATTGCAGGAGGTGGTGCTTATTCTTCTTATGAAGGGGAATTGGATACGACCAGGTATAAAAGGATGTCTTTTAGTGTTAACTGGAAAGCATCACTTGATTTTCCGTATATGGGCATGTTTATTCCTCCAGTGAAAAATGATACCGAAACATGGGTAAAGTATAAGCAGCGGGGTGTAACAATTGGAGATGGCCTTGCTTCAATGAAGAGACTCAATAGTTATTCCGAACATTTTAATAAAATGGGTTTTTATACGCTTAGTTATTTCAATGTAACTGAATTTGGCAATGCAATCCAGTATCCGTATAAACGGGTAGAAGAAAAGGACAGCAACTATTGGAAAAATGCGAATGATTTTCTTTATAATAAATTAAACACTGGCATATTGCGGCCGCCTGTCATCGTGCCAGATTGGGATGAACGGCCTATTTTTTCTAATTGGGAAAATTGTGTGGCAATGGATCCGGGCGATTCAACGTACCAGTCCTTTTTACTGGAGCAGGCACAACTGCACCTTGAAAAGATACCGGCATCATCCGGCATATGTATTGACAGAATGGACTGGTTACGGTATTACAACGGTTATGGAGATGACGGCGTGAGTTTTGTACAGCAAAATAAAACCAGGTCGCTGCTGTTGTCATGGAATGACCTGATGGCAAAGCTTGGCCCGCTGATGCACCAAAACGGCAAGGTTATTTTTTGCAATCCAATTTACAGGCGGATGGATCTGATGAAAGAGATGGATGGTTTCTATGACGAGTATGGTAATTTTCCGCACAGCCTGAATTTATGTGCACAAATGGCCATGTTTAAACCCATCATTGCATGGACAACAGGCAAAGCAGATTTCAAACCCGATCCGGATGCTTATTTTCAGCATCACTTATATATGGGGACCTTTCTTACTGTTCCTTTTCCTGGCAACGATCACACAATTAATCCTGATTCATCCATTGAAAAATTTTATTTAGATTATGGACCGATGTTTAACGCTATAAAAGGCAGACATTGGATACTGGCGCCACACCTTATTACAGTAAAAGATAGAAATGCAAGAGCGAATATTTTTAAAGTGAATGATAAGGTGTTAATCCCTGTTGTACATGGTAAAGGAAGCGCAGCAAAATTAATTGTACGGTTGCCCTATAATTTACTGAGTAAAGAAACCATCCTTGTGAAAGTGATGTATCCAGGCAGGGGGGAGTGGAAAAAAATTGCTGCCAAAAAATATAAGGAGGAAATGGAACTCGATATTTTTTTATTGAAAGGTTGCGCCCTGTTAAGTTTGGAATAGTGCAGATACTTATTTGAGTGGCCGTTGGTTAATGCTGATCTTTTTCATTGATATGGCAATTAAAACAAACGCCAGCGCCACAACGCCTGCATTTATTAAAAACACATCCGCTACTTTCATACCATTGTCAATAAAATAACTTGCCCAGTAATTACCGGCAATAGCACCAACGCCAAAATAGGCAGCGTACAAAAGCGATTGTCCTGTGGCCAGCCAATTTTCATCCACCAGTTTATTTACATACTCAACACATACCACCCAAAACAGGCTCCAGCTAAAACCATGCAATAACTCTACCGGTAAGGTAGCTAGCGGGGTTGTTATCAAATGATATAAGATCATTCTTATGACGGTTGCACTCACCGTAATAAGCAAGGTAGTTTTTAAACCAAACCTTAAAATGATCCTGGCAGAAAAGTAAAACAAAGGCAGCTCACACAAACCCTGGAATGCCAAACCGTTTCCTACGAACGAATCGTTAGCGCCATTCTCTTTTAAGTAAGAAGAATAAAAATTCCAGATGGTGGTGGCGCCCATTGAAACAAGGAATACACAAAATAACAAGAACAGCAAAGAACGGTTTTTCAAAACGCCCCACACATTGCTGAAAGCACTGCCCGAAGTTTTTTCATGCCATTCATCGTGGAGAAAAAAACAAAAAATAAATGCAATCGACATAGTAACGGCTGATACAATAAATATCACGGTGATGTTGTTGGAATCAATAATCCTTCCTGTTATGATGCTGGTGAAGGCAAAACCGGCTGCACCATAAAACCGCAGGCTGCCGTATGAAAATTTATCATTTGTTTTTGCTATCTGCAACGCCATGCT
The DNA here is from genome assembly GCA_040385725.1 of Bacteroidota bacterium. Taxonomy (GTDB): domain Bacteria; phylum Bacteroidota; class Bacteroidia; order Chitinophagales; family Chitinophagaceae; genus Ferruginibacter. Next base: position 32,118 of record JAZKGV010000100.1, read on the forward strand.
GTCCAGCACCGGTTGAATGGTATTGTAAAACACAGACATGATGATGGTTACAATGATCAATTCGCTAAAACCAACATTGAATAAAAATCCTGTGTAACTTATGGATGCCAGTAAAGTTGAAAGCAGCAACGTTTTTTTATGTCCGAATTTATCAGCCAAAAAACCATATAGCGGCTGCACTGCAAACATCATGATGGGAGTAATACTGAGGATGAGGGCACTTTGTGTACTGCTTAGTTGTTTGTATACACAATAGTCGTACAGCTTGGGCAACCAGGCACCGGTGCAACAAAATACTAAAAAGTAAACGATACGAAGTGCGGTGGCTTTACTCATTGGCAGGCATTGCAGTTTGTTGTTGCAATCTCATCAAACATTTTATATTTTACATGAAAACTTTATCAACATGAAAAAATTGTTGGCTGTGTTGCTGCTGCTGGCCACTACTAAAGTGATGGGGCAATTAAGTTTTGGATTCTCTTATAAATATATGTTCGAAGGAGTGGAGGTGGAAACGGTCTTTAAAAACGGGCCGGCAGATAAGGCTGGCATAAAACCAGGGGATCTTATTTTAAGTGTGAATGACAGCATATTGAGAATGGTTAAGAATGAAAGAATGGGGCAAATATTTTTGAACGCACCTGTTACCAGTAAATTTCAATTGGGATACATCGGTGAAGATGAAGAAGTATATCGTGGTAAGACAGTCTCCATAACAAAAGAAGACCGGATAACTTTTTTGAATAAATGCCTTGAAGGCAATTGCATAAACGGCACCGGTAAGCATATTGACATGGAAGGGTCAGTATATGAAGGTAATTTTAAAAACGGCAAAAGAAATGGGAAAGGAAAATGCACAGCGGCAAACAGCCTTGTGTACGATGGGGAATGGAAAGACGGAAAAAGAGATGGTATTGGAAAGGCGGTGTATAAAGTAAAGGGTTATGATTTTGGCGGAAGAAACTGGAGCTACGAAGGCTCCTGGAAAAAAGATTCAATTGATGGTAATGGTACTTATATGTTTGGCGATGGCTCTTATTACACAGGCGAAGTACACGACAACAACCGTGTGGGCAAAGGACGTATGGTTTTAAAAGACAGCACAGCATATGAAGGCCAATGGAAGGGCAATGCATTAAATGGGGAAGGCACAATTTCTTTTAAAAATGGTGATAAGCATACAGGCACATTTGTAAATAGCAAACTTGAAGGCCCTGTAACAATATTTACAAAAGCAACCAATGTCACTACTACCCGTGAGTATAAGAACGGGAAGCCAATTAATTAATTTTTTTATTTCAACAGGGAAGCTGCTTCCTCATCAATTACTACAAATCCATTAGCATGTTGCTGCATTATACTGGCAGGAAAATTTTCATTCACTTCGCCTTCAGCGGTTCTTTTTATTACTTCCGCTTTCCTCGTGCCATCAGCTTTTAGAAAAACTTTTTTAGCATTCAGTAAATGGCCCAAGCCAATTGTAATACCCTGGTGCAAAACAGTTTTTTCTTTAAAATATTTTTGGCCAACTGTTTTAGTAGTGTCGTCTAACTCGGCTACATGACATTGGATGTTAAACGGAGTCCCGGGTTCGTTAAAACCAATATGCCCGTTCATGCCAATGCCCACCAACATAATATCAATGCCGCCTTTTTCAGCAATCAGGTCATCCATCTTTTTACATTCTGTTTGTAAATTATCTGCCAGCGAATCAAATAAAAAATATTGGGAAGGATCTAACTGCAACGGTTGAAATAATTTTGTTTTGAAAAAGTGAAAGCAGCTTCCTTCATTTTCTGGTGGCAAACCAACCCACTCGTCCAGCCCTATAAATGTTATCTGTGAGTAATCTGTTTTTTCTTCCAGTAATTTTTTTGCAAGGAGTTCAGCAGTTAGTGCAGGCGTGTGCCCTGATGCCATGCAAAGAACCAGTGATGGTTTTTGTTTGATGGCTGCTGCTATTTCATTAGCTGTGTAGTCAGATAGTTCAGCATAATTGGCAAAGCGGATTATTTTCATTGTTTCGTTTTAATTCTGCATGAAAAGATATAAAACTAAAATAAGAATAAGGTAAATTGCACACTCATTTTATTTCATCCTGAATTTTTTAATCAAGCCATATAATAATGCCCAACAACATTAGCCTTACCGATGAATATTTAAACAAATGCGAAGGTATTCTCCAGACAGTAAGAGATCAAAAAAGCGATATTCAAAAAGCAGCACATTGGTTTGCTGAAACCATATTGGCTGGCAGAATGGTGCATGTATTTGGCAGCGGACACAGCCGCATTATGGTGGAAGAAATGTGGCCACGCTATGGTTCCTTTCCGGGCTTTAATCCTATTGTTGAATTATCGCTTACAAATCACAATAGCGTGGTGGGTGCCAATGGACAGCGGCAAGCCATGTTTTTAGAAAATGTACCAGGCCTTGCAGAAAGGATATTACGGAATTTTGCTTTGAAAGAGAATGATACAGCGCTCATTATTTCTTCCAGCGGAACCAATGTGGTGCCTGTTGAAATGGCTGAACTCTTCCAGCAGAAAAAAATAAAAGTGGTAGCACTTGTTACAAAGCAACATTCTGAAAAAAGCAGCAGCAAGCGCAGCGATGGGAAAAAACTATCTGACTTTGCTGACCTGGTCTTAGACTCTGGTGCTCCTGCCGGCGATTCGATGATCTATATTGAAGGCCTTGAAACACCTGTTGCTCCCGGCTCCACAGCCGGTGGCGTGATGATCATCAATACAATAAAAGCTGAACTGGCGCAATTGCTCACTGCTGCCGGCCAACCGCCAAAAGTGTTAACTGCTGCCTGTGTGGTGGGTGCAGCAAAAGCCACTGCTATTTTCGAAGCGGCGTATGATGAACATGCACATCGTTTGGCGGAGTTATACAAGGGGTTGTAAAACCACAAATTTTATTGGTAAAACAAACTTTTCTTTTAGGGGAAACCCACTTTTCCTGTGTCCATAAACCGGAGGTTAAAGTATAGCCTGTTGTCTTCGCTTGCCCAATAGAGAATGAATGTCGAACGGAGCGTCGCCAATGAAGCCCAATCAGGGTATAATTGTTTGTCCCAAAAAATAAAAAACGCTTATGAGCCATATCCCCATCCGCACAACAGTTGTAGGCAGCTATCCTTTCCCGGGCTGGCTGGAATTTGCTTCAAAAAACATGAGCCAGTTTGGTGCTGCCGATATTGAAGAGATGATTGAAGATGCCGTGATCGCTGCGGTGCATGACCAGGTAGCTGCCGGCCTCGATGTAATAACAGATGGTGAGCAGACAAGGCTGGATTTCAATTTGTCTTTTTATGGGTTTATACAAGGCATACAAAACAACGAGACCGAGACAAGAAAATTTGGCCCTCCGGCGCATGACCAGCGTGGCAAGAATAATATTGTTGGCGAACTGAAAGCACCGAATGGATTAGGAGCAGTAAAAGAATATGAACGCCTGAAAAAATTAGCGCCTGCCGGCCCGATCTTAAAAGCAAGCATTCCCGGCCCTTATACATTAAGCGGAAGGTTATTGCCCAACACCACATACAAAACCCGTTTTGATATTACAGAAGCATTGCTGCCAATCATAAGCAAAGAGCTGGAAGCATTGGTGGCCGCAGGTTGCAAAGAGATAACCGTGGATGAACCCAGCATGAGTTGCTATGCATATAAAGAAGACACCAAAAGATTTGTAGATATTTTTAACCGTACCGTGAAACCCGTTGTTGGCAAATGCAATGTAAGTACGCATTTGTGTTTTGGTAATTTTAAAGGGAGGCCGGTTGGGTACAGGAGTATCCAACCGATGCTTCCCGATTTTTTGGACATGACGGTAGATGAAATTCATATTGAAATGGCGAACCGGGAATTTGCTGAGATCGAATTATTGAAACCATTTGCAGAAAAAATGAATGTGGCGGTGGGTATTATCGATGTAAAAAATTATTACATAGAAAGTGTGGATGATGTGGTGGCAAGAATAAAAAAATGTTTGCAGTATGTGCCGGCAGAAAAATTATCAGTGGCACCTGATTGTGGATTAAGCCAGACAGCAAGATGGGCCAGCAGGCAAAAATTGATCAATATGGTGAAGGGCGCAAAAAAGGTTCGTGAAAGTTTATAAGTCTCTTAATTGTTGAGTATTGAAAATTGAATATTGAGCATTGAGAGTTTTTTCTGCCTGGATAAATGTTCAATATTCAATGCTCAATTTTCAATATTCATTTTAAAGCATGGAATTAATCAAGGCGTTTTTAAAAGATGAGGAGTTGATTGCAGAAATGGATTCACTCCTGCAGGATGGAGGCTTTCACCTCTGGTGGTTTGGGCAAAGCGGTTATTTGCTCCAATGGAATAAGAAAAGAGTTTTAATTGATCCGTATCTCTCTGATTCCCTCACTAAAAAATATTTAACAACAGATAAACCGCATACAAGAATAAGCGAATTGGTGGTAAGACCGGAATTATTAAAAAATATTTCAGTTGTTACATCAAGCCACAATCATACTGACCACCTGGATGCAGAAACGCTAATACCAATTTTAAAAAATAACCCTTCCATAAAATTTATTATTCCTGAAGCCAACAGGATTTTTGTTGCTGATAGAATGAAATGTAAAAATGATTTTCCAATTGGCTTAAATGATAAACAGTCTGTAACTATTGACGGCTTTACCTTTCATGGCATACCTGCAAAGCACAATGAAATAGACAGGGATGAAAATGGTAATTGCAGGTACATGGGGTATGTGATTGAATTTGGTAAGTATAAGATCTATCATAGTGGCGATACATTGTGGTTTGATGAAATGATTGATCTGTTAAAGCCATTTAATGTGGATGTGGCTTTATTGCCTATCAATGGAAACAAACCGGAAAGAAAAGTAGCAGGCAATTTAGATTGTAGAGAAGCGGCGGCATTAGGCAAAGCCATCAACGCAAAATATGTTGTGCCTTGCCATTATGATCTGTTTGAATTTAATACGGCTGATGTAAACGGGTTTGTGGAAGCGGCAAAAAAAATAGATCAAGCCTATGTTGTACTAAAGGGTGGAGATAAATTTTCTTATCAATAATACATATATGATGAAACTTCTTTCTTCTGAACCACTCTGGCAAAAGAACGGCCTTCTCTTACTCCGTGTTGTAACAGGTTTATTAATGGCTTATCATGGGCTGGAGGTTTTTAAGCCGGAAGTTATAAAAGGGTACACAGAATGGGATGTAATAAAAAAACTCCCTTCTCCACTCTTCATGGTGTACCTTGGTAAAGGGCTTGAGCTGGTAACGGGCATTTGTTTAACGATTGGCTTATTTACAAGGCTCTCCGCTTTGTTCATGTTTATTGATATGATATTTATTTGTTTCAAAGTAGGTGGCGGAAAATTTTATTATGAAGACCAGCATCCATTTTTATTTGCTATGATAGCGTTGGTATTCTTCTTTACCGGGCCGGTAAAATGGGGATTGGATTTTGTTTTCTTCAAACAAAGAAAAAAATATTAAGAATGCCGGATAGTACCAATGTACATATCAACTCCAAAGGAAAACAAGCCAACACTTACGGTGCCATCGTAATTGGTAGTGGCATAAGCGGTGGCTGGGCTGCAAAAGAATTATGTGAGAAAGGAATAAAAACACTGGTGCTGGAAAGAGGAAGAAATATTGAACACATCAAGGATTATCCTACAGCAAACTTGTCAAGATGGGAATTGCCCCATAGAGGAAGAATAACGCAGGAAACACGAAAAGCCAATCCACTTATCAGTAAAGCTGCTGGCTACGATGAAGCCACACAACATTTTTTTGTAAAAGATGCAGACCATCCTTACATACAGGAAAAACCATTTGACTGGATAAGAGGGTACCAGGTTGGCGGCAAGTCACTAACGTGGGGGCGTGCCTGTGCAAGATGGAGTGAATTTGATTTTACTGCACCAAAGCGCTATGGCTATGGTGAAAGTTTTCCCATTGGCTATGATGATATAAAAGACTGGTACAGCCATGTAGAAAAATTTATTGGTGTTACAGGAAATAAAGATGGCATTCCTTCAATGCCTGATGGAGAATTTTTACCACCGTACGAATTGAATGCAGTGGAAAAACATTTTCAAAAAACCATTAAAGAAAAATTCAACAGGCATTATGTTCCGGGCAGATGGGCACATATAAGTGAAGCAAGGGAGACCTTTGCAGAGCAAAACCGCAGCCAGTGTATGAACAGGAATTTATGTATGAGAGGTTGCCCACTGGGCGGTTACTTTAGTTCGGTAAGCAGCACATTGCCCTGGGCAAAAAAGACAGGTAACTTAACCATCCGCCCGGATTCTGTTGTTCACTCCATTATTTATGATGAACAAAAAAAGAAAGCAGTTGGTGTAAGAGTAATTGATGCTCATACAAAAGAAGCTACGGAATTTTTTGCCGATATCATTTTTGTAAATGCGTCAGCACTCAACAGCAATTTGATCTTACTCAATTCAACATCCAATCGTTTTCCCGATGGCTTGGGAAATGATAGCGGTGTACTGGGAAAATATATTTGCCATCATAACTACCGGGGCGGTATGTGGGGTTATGTTGATGGTTTTGAAGATTGGTATTACAAAGGATCAAAACCGGTGGAATGTATCATGGCCAATTTCAGGAATGTAGAAAAACGGGATACAGATTTTTATGGAGGCTATGTTATTTATTCCGGTGCCAGCCGGGAGAAATTTAATGTGAATATAGAACCTGCATTGGGTGCTGCTTACAAAGAAGCAATGAGTGAGCCTGGCAAGTGGAGTGTGTATATGTACATGCAGGGAGAAACGATTGCGAAAGAAAGCAATCATGTTCGTTTAAGCAAAGACCAAAAAGACCAATGGGGAATTCCTTTACTCATTACCTCTGTTGGTTATGATGATAATGATGATAAGATGGTAAAAGATTTTTTAGAACAGGGAAAAGCAATGATGGAAGCATCTGGAGTAAAAGAGGTAAACACTTATGATAATAAACAGGCGCCCGGTTTGGATATTCATGAAATGGGTGGTTGCAGAATGGGAAACGATCCTAAAACATCAATGCTGAATGAATGGAACCAACTGCATCATTGCAAAAATGTTTTTGTAACAGATGGTGCTTGCATGACGAGTACCGGAAGTCAAAGCCCATCTATTTTGTATATGGCATTTACTGCAAGGGCTGTTAATTATGCAGTGGAAGAAATGAAAAAAAGAAATTTATAAAAAAATGCCACGGAAGCACGGAAATGAAAACCAATCCGTGACTCCGTGGCAAATCAATCATTATGAAAAAAATAATTCTATCAATTGCTATATTGATAATCTGGGAATCTGCGGCAACAGCACAGCAAAAAACTTATTGCAATCCCATTAATGTTGATTATGGCTACACACCACATCCGTCATTCACAGATTGGGGAAAACACAGGGCCACAGCAGATCCTGTAGTGGTAAACTACAAAGGCGATTATTATTTATTCAGCACCAACCAGTGGGGTTACTGGTGGAGCAGCGATATGCTGAACTGGAAATTTGTAGAAAAAAGATTTCTGCGTCCGTGGAATGATACGAAAGATGAATTGTGTGCACCTGCAGTTGGTGTTATCGGCGATACAATGGTGGTATTTGGAAGTACTTATACTAAAACATTCACCTTGTGGGGAAGTACGGATCCAAAAGGCAACAAATGGTTTCCATTGGTTGATTCATTTGAGATCGGTGGCTGGGACCCGGCATTTTTTACAGATGATGATGGAAAATTTTATATGTACAATGGCAGCAGCAACAACTATCCGGTGTACGGAGTTGAGTTAGATAGAAAAACATTCAAACCAAAAGGAACAAGAACAGCCATGTACATACTGGAAGCATGGCGCTATGGCTGGCAGCGTTTTGGTGAACACATGGACAATACTTTTTTGGATCCTTTTATTGAAGGTGCATGGATGACAAAACACAATAACAAATATTATTTTCAATATGGTGCGCCGGGAACTGAAATGAGTGGTTATGCAGATGGTGTGGTAATGAGTGACAGGCCATTGTTTGATGGCCGGCAAACATTTCCGCAAAGTGATCCTTATAGTTCCAAGATGGGCGGCTTTTCAAGAGGCGCCGGTCATGGAGCCACCTTTACTGATAACAATAATAATTACTGGCATATTTCTACCAGCATCATTTGTGTAAAAAACACCTGGGAAAGAAGAATGGGAATATGGCCAGCCGGTTTTGATAAAGATGATGTGATGTGGTGCAATGCTGCGTTTGGTGATTACCCTTTGTATTTACCATCAGCAATAACAAAAGATACTTTCCGCCCTGAATGGTATTTGCTCAATTATAAGAAACCGGTTACTGTTTCATCAACGTTGGCAAGTTTTTTTTCAAACAATGCAGTAGATGAAACGATTAAAACATACTGGAGTGCAAAAACTGCTGATAAAGGCGAATGGATACAAACTGACCTGGGAAATATTTCAACAGTAAATGCGGTACAAATAAACTATGCCGACCAGGATGCAGAATTTATCGGCAAGCAAACAAACATTTATCATCAATACAAATTGTATTCTTCTTTAGACGAAAAAAAATGGACGGTAATAGCTGATAAAAGCAATAACAAAACAGATGTACCGCATGATTATGTAGAATTGGAAAAACCGGTGCAGGCAAGATATATTAAACTGGAAAACATCTACATGCCTACTGGCAAATTTGCCATCAGTGGCCTTCGTGTATTTGGAAATGGTGGTGGAACAAAACCGGAGGCAGTAAAAAATCTTATTGTTTTAAGAACAGAAAAAGACAAACGTAGCGCTTACATTAAATGGAACCCAATAGATAATGCTTTTGCTTATAACCTGTATTACGGCACTGCGCCTGATAAATTATACAACTGTATAATGATCTATGATTATAATGAATACTGGTTTAAAGCAATGGACTTAAAGAAAACATATTATTTCTCCATGGAAGCGATTAATGAAAATGGAGTGAGTGAAAGAACTAAAACAATGAAAGTAGAGTAATGAAAAAGTTAATATTAATACTTGCCCTTCTTTTCTGCTGTAAAGATATGTTTGCTCAGCAGCCACCACCCTTTTTTGATGAAATACAGAATTTCAAAATAAAGGATTTAGATAGCATGCCTCCAAAGAATGCCATACTATTTGTTGGTAGTTCCTCTTTCACAAAATGGACGGATGTGCAGGATTATTTCCCTAAATATACAATTATCAATCGTGGTTTTGGTGGCTCTACATTAGAAGATGTTACATACTATGCAGACCAGATAATTCTGCCTTATCATGCAAAGCAGATAGTAATTTATTGTGGCGAAAATGATCTGGCATATTCTGATGAAACAACTCCTGAAGAAGTTATGGAACGTTTTCAAGAGTTATTTAAGATTATCCGAAACAATAATCCCACTGTGCCGGTGGCTTTTATTTCATTAAAACCCAGCCCAAGCAGAAAACATTTATGGGTGAAAATGAAAAAGGCAAATCAACTGATAAAAAAGTACCTGGTTGCAAAAAAGAAAACAGCCTTTATAAATGTTTGGCCTTTAATGTTCAATAAAGACGGCAGCATTATGAAAGACATTTTTGTAGAAGATGATTTGCACATGAATGCAAAAGGGTATCACATCTGGCAAAGAGCAATACTGCCTTATCTCGTTAAATAATTGTATGAAATTTATTACTGTTTGTTGTTTGGTTTTGTTGTGCAGCAATCTTGTTGCTCAAAAAAGCATGCGGCTTACATCTCCCGATGGCAGTATTGTTTTTTCTTTCTCCTTACAAAAGAACAAACCAATTTATTCTGTTTCTTACAATGAGCAATTGCTTATACAAAATTCATCACTTGATCTTGTATTTGATGATGCAAGGCCTTTACAAAACTGCAAGCTGAAAAAGTCGCCTGAGTATAGTACCGGAGTTGAAAAATATTCTTTGGTAGTTGGCAAAACATCATCAGTAAACCATCCATATAAAAAGGCAGTAATATTTTTGGAAGGAGAAGGCTATGATGTTAACCTGGAAGTAAGGGCATTTGATGATGGGATAGCTTTCAGGTATGTATATCCATCTCAAAAAAAGCAAAGCATAACAGTTTTAGAAGAGCAAACGCAGTTTAAAGTAGCAGGCAATCCGGGTATAAAAGCCTTGATACTTCCAAATTATACATCATCGCATGAAGGAATTTATACAACAGCGCCATTAAATAAAATCAAGAACGACACTTTAATGGATATGCCGGTGTTGTTGCAGTTTCCCAATAATACATTCATGGCAATAACAGAAGCTGCCTTGTTAGATTATGCCGGAATGTATTTGATAAAACGCAATGGTATACTTACAAGCCAGCTCTCACCAAAACCCAATCAAACGGAAATAAAAGTAAAAGCTAAACTACCACACCAAAGTCCATGGAGGGTATTGATGATTGGAAACCGCATTGGAACATTGATCGAATCAAATATCCTCACAAGTCTTTGTCCACCTTTAGCATTAAAAGAAACAAGCTGGATAAAAACCGGCACTACTACCTTCCCCTGGTGGAATGGAACTATTATACCGGACACCAATTTTGCTGTGGGCAATAATTTTGAAACCAATAAATACTATATAGATTTTTGTGCATCGAATAATGTGTTGTACCATACGGTGGTGGAAGCTAATGGACATGAATGGTACACTAATGATGGTGGCGGATATCAACCCGGGAATAATGTGGATGTAACAAAACCAGTTGAATGGCTTGATATGAAACAGGTTTGCGATTACGCAAGATCAAAAGGAGTTGGTGTAAGGGTGTGGGTACACTGGAAAGCATTGTATCCAAAACTTGATACCGCATTTGCCGTGTTTGAAAAATGGGGCTTGAGCGGAATGATGGTTGACTTTATGGACAGGGACGACCAGGAAATGGTAAACATTCAAAATGAAATTTTAGAGAAAGCAGCAAAGCATCATTTGCATATACAGTTTCATGGCGCATATAAACCCACAGGATTGCACCGCACTTATCCCAATGAATTTACAAGAGAAGGAACGCTGAATTATGAAACATACAAATGGGACACCACACTTACAGTGGATGATGACCTGAATATTGTTGTAACAAGGATGCTGGCTGGTTCTACTGATTATCATCTTGGTGGTTTCAGGGCTTTTGGTATGCCACACCAAAATGGCAGAGGAGCTTTTAAAGTACAATATACAAGGCCATTAACCATGGGTACCCGTTGCCACATGCTTGGTATGTATATAGTGTTGGAGAATTACCAGGGAATGCTATGTGATTATCCCGATGCTTATATTGGACAGGCAGGATTTGAAGTATTGCAACATATTCCAACCACATGGGACGAAACACATGTTGCAAATGCAAAAATTGATGCCTATATTTCTATTGCAAGAAGAAAGGGAAATGATTGGTACATTGGTTCCATTTCAAATCATGATAAACATGAAGTGGATATTGATCTGAATTTTTTACCTGCAGGAAAATATACAGCAACTGTTTATAGCGATGCAGAGGATGTACATATTAATCCCGATCATTTGAAAAAAGAAATAAAACAGGTAGATAATTCAAATAAAATAAAAATCAACTTATCACAAGGCGGCGGCAATGTGATCATCCTTCATAAAAATTGAATAACCGTAAATAAAAAAGAAACATGAGACAGACACTTTTATTGCTTGTAGCATTCACAATGAGTTTTTCAGTAAATGCACAAACCCCGGCAGCAAAACCTGCAGATGCAAAAATGAAAACCTTCATTGACGGATTGATGAAGAAAATGACCCTGGAAGAAAAAATTGGGCAGCTCAATTTGCCCGGCAGTGGAGACATTGTTACAGGCCAGGCATCTAATTCTGATATTGGAAAAAAAATAAGGGAAGGAAAAGTTGGAGGATTGTTCAATATAAAATCTGTTGCAAAAATTAAGGCAGTACAGAAAGTTGCAGTAGAAGAGAGCCGCTTAAAAATACCCATGATATTTGGAATGGATGTGATACATGGTTACGAAACAGTGTTCCCTATACCGCTAGGTTTAAGTTGCACCTGGGATATGAAGGCTGTTGAACGCAGTGCACAAATAGCTGCACAGGAAGCAAGTGCCGATGGTATCAACTGGACATTTTCTCCCATGGTGGATGTAGCCCGTGATCCACGCTGGGGCCGTATTGCAGAAGGTAATGGCGAAGATGCATATCTCGGTGGTGAAATTGCGAAGGCAATGGTGAAAGGTTACCAGGGTACAACCGGTTCTTATAAAAATAATAACATCATGGCTTGTGTAAAACACTATGCTATGTATGGCGCTGCAGAAGCAGGAAGGGATTATAACACTACGGATATGAGCCGTGTAAGAATGTACAATGAATATCTTCCTCCTTATAAAGCGGCAGTTGATGCAGGCGTGGGTAGCGTGATGGCATCATTCAATGAAGTGGATGGCATACCGGCAACAGGAAGCAAATTTTTAATGACAGATGTATTGAGAAAACAATGGGGCTTTAATGGTTTTGTGGTTACTGATTACACAGGCATCAATGAAATGATAGACCATGGCATGGGCGATCTGCAAAAAGTTTCATCGCTTGCATTGAATGCTGGTATTGATATGGACATGGTGGGTGAAGGACTGTTGACTACTTTGGAAAAATCATTAAAGGAAAAAAAGGTAACGCTTGCACAAATTGATGCTGCCTGCCGTAGAATTTTAGAAGCAAAATATAAACTGGGTTTATTTGATGACCCTTATAAATATTGTAACGAAGAAAGAGCTGCTAAAGAAGTGTTTACTGATGCCAACAGAAAGGAAGCAAGGCAAATTGCTGCACAGAGTTTTGTATTGTTGAAAAATCAGAATAATACTTTGCCAATAAATAAATCAGGGAAAATACTATTGGTTGGCCCTTTGGCAGATGCAAAGGAAAATATGCCCGGCACATGGGCGGTGGCCGCAAGATTTGATAAAGCCATTTCATTGTTTGAAGGGCTAAGGGCTGTTGCCGGAGATAAAGCAACCATTGTATATACAAAAGGAAGTAATCTTGATGCTGATGCAAAGTTTGAAGAAAGGGCCGGCATGTTTGGAAAAGATTTTAAAAGGGACATGCGTCCTGCACAGGAAATAATTGACGAAGCGGTGAATGCTTCAAAAGATGTTGATGTAATTGTAGCGGCGCTTGGTGAAAGTGCAGAAATGAGTGGCGAATGCAGCAGCCGAAGCAATATTGAAATTCCACAGGTGCAAAAGGACCTATTAGCTGCATTACTTAAAACAGGCAAACCGGTGATATTGGTTTTATTTGCAGGCAGGCCAATGGCCATTAAATGGCAAAGTGAAAATGTGCCTGCCATTTTAAATGTATGGTTTGGTGGCAGCGAAGCTGGTTATGCTATTGCGGATGTATTGTTTGGTGATGTAAACCCGTCAGGAAAATTGAGTACTACATTCCCACAAAATATTGGGCAGGTTCCTATCTATTATAATCACAAAAACACCGGCCGTCCACTGGCGCAGGGAAAATGGTTTGAAAAATTCCGCAGCAATTACCTGGATGTGAGTAATGATCCTTTGTATCCTTTTGGTTATGGATTAAGCTACAGTGATTTTTATTACAGCGATGTAAAGCTGAGCGGCAATACTTTAAAAGCAGGTCAAACAATTACCGCATCTGTTGTTGTAACAAACAACAGCAGGGTAAATGGCAAAGAAGTGGTGCAATTATATTTACGTGATATGGTAGGCAGTATAACAAGGCCGGTGAAAGAATTAAAAGGCTTTCAAAAAATTGAATTGAAGCCCGGTGAAAGCAAAACAGTAGAGTTTAAAATTTCTGTGAACGACCTCAAGTTTTATAACAGCGATCTGAAATTTGTGGCAGAGCCGGGAGATTTTAAATTATTTATTGGCGGTAACAGCCGGGATGTAAAAGAAGCATCGTTTAAATTATTATAAAATTGATCAGTGAAACCCAGCCGAAAGGCTTGGTTTCATATTGTAAGAATAGTATGAAGTTTGTTGCCATTTATATTTTTTCTTTTTGTTTAGTCAACAGCTTGTTTGCTGCTGATAGCTTGTTGATAAGTTCCCCGGATAAAAAAATTACCGTTTCAGTTTTTTACAAAGAGAAAATAACCTACTCAATAAAGTATGATGGAAAAATTATTCTTCAACAATCATTGATCGATTTACTTGTAGAAAATAAAGCAGCGCTTTCAGAGAAAATAAAACTGGCCTCAAAAGAAATTAACACGGTTGATGAAAATATTATTTCTCCCGTACCGGAAAAAAGAAAAATTATCCGGGATAATTATAATCAGCTTACCATAAATTTTGAACAGCCATATTCTTTGATCTTCCGGGTGTATAATGATGGTGTTGCTTATCGTATTACAACAAAATTCAAAGACCCTATTATTATACAGGATGAGAAAGCATTATTTTCTTTTGATAAAGGGAAGAAGGTTTTATTGCCGCTGATCGATCCCGGGCAGAGAACAGATAAATTTCATACCAGCTTTGAAGAATTGTATCAATCAAAAGCAATTGATAGCTTAACTACACAATCATTTGCTTATTCACCGGTATTAGTGGGTAGCGACAATGAAATAAAAATAGCTATTACAGAATCTGATTTGGAAGATTATCCCGGAATGTTCTTACAGGGAACAAATTCAAATGCGGTGGAGGGATTATTTGCTCCTTATCCTTTAGAAACAAAAATGACCGATGGAGAATTTCCTCAGGAAGTCGTTACAAAAAGAGCCGGTTATATTGCTAAAACAAAAGGCACAAGAAATTTTCCATGGCGTGTGTTGATCATTGCGAAAGAAGATAAAGACTTGCCCGGAAATGATCTGGTGTACAGGTTAGCATCTCCTTCCAAAATAAAAGATGTTTCCTGGATAAATCCCGGCAAAGGAACAGATGAATGGATCATCGGAATTAATTTATTCAACGTTCCTTTTAAAGCTGGCATCAATACAGCCACTTATAAATATTATATTGATTTTGCTAAACAATTCGGCTTACAACGTATTATGATGGATGCAGGATGGAGCCATTATAAAAACCTGTTTGATATCACACCTGATATCAATATGGATACAATTTCGGCGTATGCGAAAAGTAAAGGAATTAAACTAAGCATGTGGACTTTGTGTTCTACGCTTGACAAACAACTAGACAGTGCATTGGATCAATTCAATAAATGGGGTGTGGATTTTATCATGACTGATTTTATGGATCGTGATGATCAGCCGATGGTGAATTTTTATGACCGCATTTCAAAAGCCTGTGCTGATAAAAAGATCATGATCATGTTTCATGGAGCTTACCCGATGAAAGGATACAACCGCACCTGGCCAAATAATGTTACCAGGGAAGGCATACTCGGTTCGGAATACAATATCTGGAGTGATAAACCAACGCCGGAGCATGATGTTATTTTACCTTTTACAAGAATGTTAGCCGGGCCAATGGATTATGAACCAGGTATTTTAGATAATGCGACAAAAGAACAGTTCAGGCCCATCGGAAAAAAAGTAATGAGCCAGGGAACAAGATGCCATCAACTGGCAATGTTTGTTGTGTATGACAGCCCAATACAAATTTTTGCCGGCAATCCCTCGCAGGGAATGATGGAACCTGAGTTTATGAAATTTTTAGGTGAGATACCAACTACCTGGGATGAAACAAAAATACTGGCTGGAAAAGTTGGTGATTATATTGTAACTGCAAGAAGAAAAGGAGATGATTGGTATATTGGTGGAATGACGGATTGGGAGGCTAGGCCAATCTCATTTACAATAGATTTTTTGTGGGGTAAATATGAGCAAGTATTTTTTTCTGATGGAGTGAATGCTGTAAATTATCCTTCCGATTATTCAATCAGCACGAGCGAAAAAGAATTTCAAACTGAACCTCATTCTCCAATGCACATAGCGATAGAACCAGGGATGTCACCCGGTGGTGGCTTTGTTTTAAAACTATCAAAGAAAAAATAATTCAGAACTTATGAAATTGAATTTGCTGGTGATCCTATTCTGCTCAATGATCGCAATAACAGGTAAGGCGCAGGACAGATCATTGTTTCTAAAAAAGGAATTTATTTATAAGGAAGATACAATGCCTTATCGCATTCTATTGCCATTGAATTATAATTCATCAAAAAATTATCCGCTTATACTTTTTCTGCATGGTTCAGGAGAAAGAGGCAATGACAATGAAAAGCAATTAGTGCATGGCAGCAATTTGTTTTTAAGAGATAGCATACGGCAAAACTATACCGCCTTTGTTGTATTTCCTCAATGTTCAGAGTTCGGCTACTGGAGTAATGTTTTCAGGGTAGAAAATGAAACAGGAAGGAAAAGATTTACTTACCGGGCCGATGGAGAACCAACTCCTGATATGGCTTTACTACAGGAATTACTAAAATCGATTTTAAAAACATATCCTATAGACAAAAAGCAGGTGTATGTTGGCGGACTTTCAATGGGAGGCATGGGTACGTTTGAGATTGTAAGAAGAAATCCTAAAATTTTTGCTGCAGCATTTCCTATCTGTGGCGGAGCAGAACCATCTACTGCTTCAGCAATGAAAAAAGTACACTGGTGGATCTTTCATGGTGGAAAAGACGATGTAGTGATACCTGCATTTTCTGAAGAGATAGTAGAAGCATTAAAAAAGAAAAAAGCAGACGTAAAATTTACTCTTTATCCTGAAGCAAATCATAACAGCTGGGATAACGCTTTTGCAGAACCTGGATTATTGCCATGGCTGTTTTCACAACATAAAAAATAAGCTATTGAAACAGGCAGAAAAATATCTATTGAAAAAAATTTTCTTTGTCTCTATTGCATTGTTACTGCTCGTATCATCGTATGCCCAGGAAAATAATGCCGGGCTGATTGATTCATTTAAAATTGCTATTCCCAAACCTCATTATCAACCTGAATATGCATTTGATTCAAGCATAAACCCTGCACAGTGGCTACAGCAAAAACCCGGCCTTCATGTTTCTTTTGCCTCTACCGATGAAGCATATTTCAGATCGGAACTGCCATCGTTGAAGGATAAAACTCTGGTATGGAAAGAAACCGGGTGGAAAGGAGAAAGACTGAATGCAATTATTCTTGTATGGTCCACAGATACTGTTAACCAGGTACGTGTAGTATTACATGATCTAAAAAATAATAAAGGAAATTTGTTAAGTAAAAACAATTGTAAGCTGAATATTGTACAGTATGTTATTTCCAATTATCCTTACGATGCAAAAGAAGTTACCTGTGGTGAAGGCCCGGTTGATAAAGCCTGGTTAATGCCTGACCTGCTTGCCCCGGTGGATATCGGGATCGATCGTTTTGATCTTCC
This sequence comes from Bacteroidota bacterium, assembly GCA_040385725.1. Taxonomy (GTDB): domain Bacteria; phylum Bacteroidota; class Bacteroidia; order Chitinophagales; family Chitinophagaceae; genus Ferruginibacter. The sequence continues at coordinate 49,535 of JAZKGV010000100.1, forward strand.
AGGTAAGACCGTAAGGCCTGTTTGGATTTCAATTGACATTCCTCAGTCTACAGCTCCCGGTATTTATAAAGGAACGATAGAGGTACGGTCTGAAAAGACAAATACCAATTTGAATATTGAAATAAAAGTGCAGGATCAAATTTTACCCAAACCACATGACTGGACATTCCAGCTTGACCTTTGGCAAAACCCCTGGGTGATTGCAGAATATTATAAAGTAAAACCATGGAGTGATGAACATAAGCTATTACTTAAAAAGCATTTGAAATTATATGCTGATGCAGGAGGAAAGTTTGTTACAACCTATTGCGTGCATTCTCCATGGTCTGATGGTTCTTATATGCTGGAGGGAAATATGATCGAATGGATCAAAACAAAAAATGGTTCCTGGAAATTTGATTACAGCATTTTTGATCAATATGTTGAATTGGCTAAAGAAGCTGGCATAGATAAAGCAATAACAATCTATTCGCCCGTTCCTTTCGGCGACAGGTTTCGTTATATTGATGAAAATACCGGTAACTATATTACTGAAATATGGCCGGTAACATCAGATACCTTCAGGAAAAATATATATCTTTTTCTTACAGATCTCAAAAGGCATTTAAAGACAAAGGGATGGTTGAACAAGACTTATCTCGGGATTAATGAGAACGAATTAAATCAAACCATTGCGGCTATTAAAACAATAAAGGCTCATTCAAAAGAATGGAAAATAACTTATGCCGGCGACTGGCATAGTGAACTTGATAATTTACTGGATGATTATTCAAGCAAGTATGGAAAGGAACCCGATTTAACAGAAGTGGCTAAACGCTTATCTAAAAAACAAACGTCTACTTTTTATATCTGTTGCGATCCAGCCAAACCTAATACATTTGTTTTTTCTCCTCCTGTAGAAGGTCGCTGGCTTGGGTGGTATGCATCGGCATATAAATACAATGGTATGTTAAGATGGGCTTATGATGCATGGACAGCTGATCCATCAAGGGATGCAAGACATGTTTATTGGCCTGCCGGAGATGCTTTTATGGTTTACCCCGGAGCTGTCAGCAGTGTGAGGTTTGAAAAAATGAGAGAAGGAATATCAGATTATGAGAAGATAAAAATTTTAAAGAACAAAGCAACCGGTTCTTCAGATCCAAAAGTGATAGAAAGTATAAAAGAACTTAACCAACATTTAGGATCAATGACGCATCATACAGAATTAAAAAAAGAAAAACTTCAAAACGATATTTTGAAAGGGAAAAAACTACTGGATATTTTAAGTGAAATGCTAATTTCTAAAAGGAAATAAATTATTTGATACTAAAAATATAATGATGAAACTAACTGCAATAATCACAAAGTTCATGCTATTAGTAATAGTGATCTTTTATTGTTTAACTGCAAATGCACAACGCAAGTCAATTGACCAACGTGTGGATTCTGTTTTAAAATTGATGACCCTCGATGAAAAAGTTGGACAGATGAACCAATATAACGGTCCATGGGCGGCAACAGGACCGTTGACGAATGATGATAAATTAATTGACCAGATAAAAGAAGGCAAAGTAGGTTCGATGCTGAATACAACCGGCGCTGTAAGAACAAGGGACTTGCAGCAACTGGCATTGCAATCAAGATTAAAAATTCCATTGCTATTCGGACAGGATGTGATACATGGATACAGAACAATTTTCCCCATACCATTAGCGGAAGCTGCAAGTTGGGATCTGAAAGCAATGGAACTATCTGCAAGAATAGCAGCGATAGAAGCAAGTGCCGCAGGTGTGCATTGGACATTTGCTCCAATGGTTGACATTGCCCGTGACCCACGCTGGGGAAGAGTAATGGAAGGTGCCGGAGAAGATACTTATCTCGGCAGCCAGATTGCAACAGCAAGAGTTAAAGGTTTTCAGGGAAAAGGATTGGGCAATACAGATGCAGTGATGGCATGCGCCAAACATTTTGCAGCCTATGGAGCTGCTGTTGGAGGAAGGGATTACAACAGTGTTGATATGAGCCTTCGCCAATTGTGGGAAGTTTATCTTCCTCCATTTAAAGCAGCAGCAGATGCAGGAGCCGCTACATTTATGAACTCATTCAATGACCTGAACGGAATACCGGCTACAGGTAACAGTTATTTGCAAAGGGATGTATTGAAAGGCAAATGGAACTTTAAGGGTTTTGTAGTGAGTGACTGGGGCAGTGTAGGAGAAATGATCAATCATGGTTTTGTAAAAGATGGTTATGAAGCGGCGAAGGCAGCAGCCAACGCAGGCAGTGATATGGATATGGAGAGCAGGGCATATATTCAAAACTTAGCCAAACTGGTGAAAGAAGGAAAAGTAAAACTGGGTGTGGTGGATGATGCTGTAAAAAGAATTTTGAAAAAGAAATTTGAAATGGGTTTGTTTGATGATCCATTTAAATATTCAAATGAAGAAAGAGAAAAACAGCAATGGAATAATGTGGAGCATTTAAAGGCAGAAAGGGATATGGCAAAGAAAAGTATTGTGTTGCTGAAAAATGAAAAGCAATTATTGCCTGTATCAAAGAATGTAAAAACCATCGCATTGATCGGCCCTTTCATAAAAGCAAAAAGCGATAACCTTGGTTTCTGGAGTTATGACTGGCCGGATGATTCTGTAAGAATTGTTTCTGTATGGGAAGGAATGAAAAGCAAATTGAACAATGATTCAAAAATGCTGTATGCAAAAGGTTGCAATGTAAATGATACTTCCACTGCTGGTTTTGCTGAAGCCATTGAAATAGCAAAACAGGCGGATATAATTATAATGAATGTTGGTGAAGCAAGGGATATGAGCGGCGAAGCAAAAAGCAGGAGCAGTATTCGTCTCCCTGGTGTACAGGAAGATCTGATAAAAGCAATACAAGCAACAGGTAAGCCGGTAGTTGTAATGATCAATGCAGGAAGGCCGTTGATATTTAATTGGGTGGCTGATAATGTACCTGCCATTTTATATACCTGGTGGTTGGGTACGGAAGCTGGTAATGCGATCGCTGATGTTTTGTTTGGCGATCATAATCCTTCTGCAAAATTACCCATGAGTTTTCCATTAACAGAAGGGCAAATTCCTATTTACTATAATTATTACAACACCGGCCGTCCTGCTACAAGTGACAGTGATAGATTCTATCGTTCAGCATATACCGATCTGTCTTTGTATCCAAAATATGCTTTTGGGTATGGGTTGAGTTATACTAGTTTTTCTTACGGAAATATTGAGTTGAATAAAAGATCTATTAAGCCTTCAGAAAAACTTACTGTAAAACTTACTGTTACCAACGCTGGTAATTATGATGGTGAAGAAACGGTGCAATTATATATCCGGGATATGTTTGGTTCCGTTGTTCGTCCGGTAAAAGAATTGAAGGGGTTTCAAAAAGTATTTTTAAAGAAAGGCGAATCAAAAGAAGTAAGTTTTACTTTAACGGTTGATGACCTGCGTTTCTACAACGACAAGCTGCAATACATTTATGAACCAGGAGATTTTAAACTGTTTATTGGTGGAAGTTCTGACAAAGTAAAAGAAGCAAGCTTCACCTTGATAAAATAAAAAAGCGCCACTTTATTTTCAATGTTGTTATTTTCCTGAAAATTTATATTGGAGTGTAAAATAAAAATTCCGCCTGTCTGCAGGTATTATGCCTGGTCCCGGGTAACCATCGGCACGCCGTGTAAAATATTTTTTATCCACTATATTATTTACACCGGTAAACAGCGTAAACCAACGCCAGTTGTAACTGGCACTGATGTCCATTACCGTAAAGGCAGGAATGGCACCGTCAACAGCAGTAGGTGTTTCTTCTGCATTGGTGGCATCAGAATATTGTTTTGCCTGGTACGCCACCTGGTAGCTGATATTAAATCTTGGATTACCAAAAGAAATACCGGACCGTAATAAAACCGGTGGCACATTCTCCACTTTTTTATCCAGTATAGCTTTGTTCTTTGTATTGATATAACGGGCATCAATGAGGGATAAGCTGATATAAGGAGCCAATTTAAATTTGGCCTTTCCTTTTGAAATGGCCTGCAGGATATCGCCTTCAAGCAATATCTCTGCACCCAGGTTGCGGCTGTCTGATACATTGGTACGCAGGCGGTACAACATAAAACTTGTATCTGTACTAAAAATTGAACCGATCCGGTTATTATACTTCAGGTAAAATAAACTTACATCAGTATAGAACCATTTCAGCAGCTTGCCCCTGAAACCAAGATCAATATTGTAGCCGGTTTCATCTTTTAAGTTTTCATCTACTCTTGCATTGCTGTTCACCACACGGATGTCGTTAAAATTCACAGAGCGGTAATTTTGAGAAATATTGGCATACAACTCTAACCCGTTTTTTAGTTTCCATGAGTTGCCGATACCCAACAGGAAAAAAGAACGGGGGCTTTGTTTGTTCTCACTGATCTTTTCATCGGGGATAAACAAATTGTCTTTATAATAATATCCGTTTGCTTTGGTATTGATATGTTCAAAACGTAACCCTGGTGTAATACTCCAGTGGTCGTTGATACGGAATATATTTTCTGCAAAAACGGCAATATTATCGCCGGGAAATTCAAAGGATGACCTGTTGGGTTCTGTCCCCGTAAATTCAAAATCGGCACCGCTGCCATTACTGCCATCACCCTGTTTGCGTTTGGTGAGCCCCCTGTAAAAACGGGTGCCGATTAAAAAAGTGTTGCCCTGATCTTTTATCTTGTAGTGTTGTATAAACCGGAGTTCAGAACCGAAGTTGTTATACTTGTCACTCATAAAATCCCTGATGCCGCCATTGTCGGGCCTGTTGATATAATTTAAAATACCCAGTGCATCCCGTCCACCCACCAGCATATAGTTTCTCCAGTTGAACCTGGCATGTTTGCCAACAGCATAATCGAGGCTGAGGTTTATTAAATTCCAGTTTACTTCAAACCAGTTTCTTGCCCTTACACTTACAGAAGGATCTTCATTGAATTGTGCATCTGTGAGGCCACCAGGTTGCTGTGCCAGGTATTTCATTAATGTGTATTCCCCGGTTATTTTAAATGCCTTGCTTATATCGTAACTGAGGTGTACGTACCCGTTATGCTGGTTATATTTACTGTTTGGCCGCCAGTCATCACCACGCTTGTATTGATAAAAGCTGTAGTAATTCAGTTTGCCTTTTGCCACGGTTCCGCCAATGCTGTTGAACGTGTTGAGGAAGCCATAAGAACCTGCTGTATTTCTTGATGTGAATTCGAATGGTTTTTGAGAACCCTGTTTCATTACAAAATTTACCAGTCCGCCAAATTGTGGCCCGTACTGCAGGCTGGCTGCACCCCTGATGATCTCAATTTTTTCAAGCGCTTCTGCCGAAGGGGTGTAATAACTTTCCGGGTAGCCCAATGCATCTGCACTGATGTCATATCCATTTTGCCTGATATTAAAATTGCTGCTGCGGTTAGGGCTTAATCCCCTGCCGCCAATACCTAATTGCAATCCACCCCTGTCGTATTCCCAAATATTAAGCCCCGGTATCCGGGCATATATCTGGCGTGTATTGTTAGTGGCTAAATTAGCATTGAGGTTTTTTAAAGTGATCAGCTCCGTTTTTTTTCCTGCGTAGATAGCTGTGCCTGATACATCATTCAGTTTGCCGGAAACAGTTTCCAGTTTTAAACCACTGATCGTAATTTCCTGTAATTGGGTATTGGATATTTCTAAAGCGATATTGACCACCAAAGAATTGTTATCAATATTTACTTCCTCTTTTTTTAATGTATGTCCAACCAGCGAAACGGTAATACTATACTTTCCATTTTCAAGGCTGGAAAAACGATAGTAACCATTGTCATCCGTGATAACGATTTTATTACCCGGCTGCAAGGTTACGGTTGCATTAGCTGCTGCATCATTTGCAGTACTCACATGGCCGCTGATGGTTTTATTTTTTTGGGCAGACGAATGGCCACACAGAAGAATGCACAATATCAATCCAAATAGTTTCATAATTATTTTGTTTGCCATGGCAATACCCAGTCGTAATTTTTCCAGCTTATTTTTTGTGCGGCTAAATTCACAGTTGAATCAATAAATAATTTTGAAGGTACGCTGTTCAATGTTACATACACTTCGGCATATACTTTTGGCTCAATGATACCTTTTTGTTTATATACATCTGCTAAATGGTAAGCATACTTTAAAATAAGGTCGGGCTGGGTGCTCATCATTTTTTCCTGCAGCGGTGTTAAAAATTCCTTGTTATCCACTTCGTAAAACTGCCTGCCGGTACTGTCTTTTACAGTAAAGTATGCAGCACCTGCTTTTTCCATCAGCATTACACGCCACGAAAAACGATAGCCCTGTTCATGCCAGAACAATTTACCTGGATACAATAAAAAACGAACTGGCAACAGTACCTGGATCAAACAATATAAAATAATGCCCCACAAAATAAGATTGTTATTATTGAAGTTGTATACTGCTTTTGTTTTGTTGTTTTGTTGTTGGAATAACGGTAACCGCTGTAAGATCTTTTGATGAAAGGCAGCAGGAAAAAATATGAGGCTGCAGACGATCATCACAAAAGGAAACATGCCGATGGCAGGAAAAAATACAGCAGTGGCGATGTGAAATACGAGCACAAAGAAGTAAGAAATATTTCTGGTTTTGTTATTCAGCAAAAAGAAAACAATAAACAGGTCGTAGAACATACCAAACCATGAAAAAAGGTATGCCATCCAGCTCTCATACATCCATTTGCCTATAACAGGAAAATAACTTTTTGCAGGCAGCCATGTTCTCATTGGCTCGGCCAGTATTAACCAGTCATAATTGATCTTTGCTAACCCGGCAAAAACATATACAACAGCCATTTGAAATCGAATGATATTAATGCACCATGCAGGTATTGTATCTGTGCGGATGGATGGAAACAGCAAACAGTCCAGGGAGTAGTTTTTGTTTGCAGGCAGCCATATCATGATAAATGCCACCAGGCTGATAAAGTAATAATGATTGAGATAAGTAGTAACATCAATCAATTCAACATAGGTAAAGCAAAGAAAAAAAAGGATAATGGCTATTCTGTAAAACAAACCAAGGGCTATACATAAAGCAGCAATAAGAATAATAGCAAATACAATATACATACCGGGATTGCCCAGTGGCTTCACCCATTCAAATCCCCAGTAAGTAAAATGAAAAGAAGGCGTTACATACAATTCTTTGATCCACCCACGCCACCAAAACCGCAGTATGCTGAAAAACATAAGCAGCCCAAAACCAATTCTGAATATCACCAATGGTGCAATGGAAACAGGCTTCCACAAAAATTGCCTGTTAGTCGCCATCATTATCCATGTAAGTGATCTGTACGGCTGTTGCCGATGCTACATCGGTTTTTAAATAGGTAAGTAATTTCTGTACTTCCCTGTACGCATTTTCCACTGCAGGTGCATTATTGCTGAAAGAGGCTGATAATGGAGCAGGAATGGCTGCCACTGCATTAATGGCAACATCAAACTGGTTCAACACTGTATTTTTTAATTCAGTCCTGTTTATTTCTACCAGGTAATCATCAATGCCGGTACCAGTTCCACCGGTGAAATATTTTTTAAGTGCTGTAAGGTTGGCTGTTGCCAGATCGCCACTAAAGCCGGAATAGTAAGCTTCGCATTTATCAGCAAAAACAATCCCATTCGATCTTTTGCCAAATGGCCAGCCAATTCTTGGCCCTTTCATAGCATCCATTTCATACGCCAGTTGATTCACCACATAACCGATAGGGCTACCCACATTGGTTTGCAGGTTGCCTGTAAAAGCACTACGGTAGCTTCCGTTCCATTGCGTAAGGTTACTGGTGGCCAATGTTTTTATTTTAGTCATTATATCCCTTACATATTGCTTGCGGTTTGCTGAAGTGCTTTCCTGGAATTTCTGTAATGTATTGGTTGAAAAAAGTAAATAATCCAGTGCCGGCAATCCCTGTATGCTGTCTGAAACCAGTGGCTGGTTAAAATTGTAGCTGCCTGGACCGGCAATGATCGCATTTTCAATATCAGCAGTTTTAGAAGGAAATGAATTAAGGGTATTGTTCAGCAACAAGGCAGATGCCGGGCCAAAATAAGGCATTGAAATATTTTCAAAAGCGAGGTAAGTGTTTTTGAAAGGGTTTCTCAGTGCATCCAGTTTTGATTGCACAGGATCATTCAAAAATTCAGTAATGGCAGCATCCAGCGTGGTAACCTGTGTATTGAATTGTGTATATCCGGGAATGAACAATGTATCACAATAGTTCAGCAACATTCTTTGCTTAAATGCATCCGAAGCCGCAGGGTTATTATTCCCACTGTTGTTTTTACTGCAGGCAAACAGCATAACAGCAATAATTGCAAGGCATCCACCAATACTAAATTTCATTCTGTTCATTGTCAATTATTGAGTGTGCAAAACTATAAAAGCCCTGTTAACTATAACAGGGCTTATAAAATATTTTTTTATTTATGGTTGTAATTGACCATAAGCCGTAGTTAAAATTGTTTGTGCCTGCTTCAGCTTTGTATTGGCGGCATCATCAGCCAATTCGTAAAAATCAGTGTTGATGATATCCAGTAATGCCTGGTAATTGGCAGCACTTAAAGTACTGTTGGCGGCACGGTATTTTAAACCCAATGCAAAACCATATCCTTCACTCAGGCCATGAAACTTGGCAGAAAGCTCTGCCTGTGTTTGTGGCGCTGTAATATAATAGTATAAGGCAGCAGCAATTGTTTTTTCCAAATACTCTTTAATAGTATTAATGGCTGCATCACGGGCAGCATAATCTTTAGCACCAATAGCTGCCCTGCCTTTGCGAAATGCTTCAGAAACTTTGAAACCAGACTGGATGTATTTTCCCCTTTCGGCAAAGTAGCCGCCAATTGCCAGTGGCCTGTCAACAATAGCACTGGTATAAGCAATGGAGGTATCGTAATCTTTAGGAATACCCACATATCCATAAGCCAGGTCCCAGGCATGTTGCATAGCTGTACCTTGTCCTGCCACTTCTGTATTATTATCAGCGCTGCGGCTGGCATCTAATTGGGTTATTACATTGCTCAATTGCAAAGCACCCATAAGGCCTTTTGCCACTGCCTGGTTAAATTCTAATCCTGTATGGTTAAAAATACGGTTGCCAATTTTACCGGGTACACCACGGGAAGCCGGGCTGCTGTAGTACTGGCTGATATTTTTCATAGAATCGGCCAGCGATTTGAAAAAAGCAGCATCAGCAACTTTGGCAGAAAGGCTAAATGAAGTACCCAGTGCATTTATAACATCAAAAGTGTAAGGGATATTGCTGCCCGTTTCTGCAGTAAAAGCATTATTGGTATTATTCCATAAATAGTTAATGGTATCCTGATTTAACTGGCGGCTGTTGGATTTTCCAAGTAGTCCGGTATATCCAGCCCACATACTTATTCTTGCAGTGGCTTCTTTATTTTCAACATTGCTGAAATTGTATGTATCCGGTGTAGTATATGGAGCAATGGCATCATCTTTTTTACAAGAGCTGAATACGATGGCACCAATAAAGAGTGCGGAAGAGAATTTTCTGATCATAAGTAGTAATTGTTTTGTGCAAAAAGAAAGTATTTGACCTGTAATCAGTTTTGCAATCAGGAAATCGGTTTATACAATCGGGAAAAATAGAGTGTAGGAACAGTTGGTGATAGTACGTTTTTCTTTAAAAAGTTATTGGTAGTGAGAGTTGCAGAAAATAAAAAAGCCCCCGCTTTTCAACGAAGGCTTTTTAAAGCGCTGTAGGGGGAGGGTTCGAACCTCCACGAGGCAGTTAGCTAAAGTACAAAGTTCGGTGGTCGACCCCGGTCGTGCCAACATTGCTGCTAAACACGGCTCTATACTTCGTTTATCCTGTTATCCTCACCCCCGAGACAAGGGGGCATGTCTGCCAAAAATTT
>JAZKGV010000101.1:0-34591 GCA_040385725.1 Bacteroidota bacterium
CTGAGTTTTGCATAAATATCCAGCACTTCCTGGAATTCGTTTTTACGAAACACACCATTATCAACAAAAATTCCAAAAAGGTTATCACCAACGGCTTTTTGCAGGAGTGTAGCAGCAACGGTACTGTCAACACCACCGCTCAGTGCCATTATCACTCTTTTATTACCAATTTTCTTTTTTAATTCAGCAACGGTGTCGCTGATAAAATGAGCTGGTGTCCAGTCTTGTTTGCAGCCGCAGATATGTGTGAGGAAATTTTTTATGATTATTTTTCCTTTGGTGGAATGATAGACTTCAGGATGGAATTGCAAACCGTATAGCGGAAAGCCATCATTGCGTTTGAATGCAGCAACAGGGATACTTTCTGTAATGCCCAAAATACTAAAACCTTCGGGCAGTTCTTTTATCGTATCACTGTGGCTCATCCACACCTGCGAATTTTGAGAAACATTCTCCAGCAAAATATCGGGTTGAACGATCTCAAATTTTGCCCGGCCATATTCCCTTTTTTCACTTTTATCAACCCTGCCGCCAAAAATTTTGCTGGTAAGTTGTGCACCATAACACACACCCAGCACCGGCAATTTTTCTGCCATGCTTTTTACATCGGCTATCAGTGCATCAGGCTGGTTTACCGAAAAAGGCGAGCCGGAAAGAATAATACCTTTTAAACCGGGAGAATATTCAATTGCTTTATTGTAAGGAACAATTTCGCAGTAAACATTGGCTTCTCTTACAGCCCTTGCTATTAACTGGGTGAATTGGGAACCAAAATCGAGGATAAGAATTTTTTCCGTCATGGCTGCGAAGGTAAATATTGATTGCTGATTATTCAATTATTGATTATTGACATGCCGTTTGCCGTGCCGCAGCGGTTGTTCACCGGATTTTTAACGAAAGGCTTGCTGGTAATATTTTTATTCTCAATCTTTACAAAAAATTAAATAGCCATGAGACAAATTGCAATTCTATTGTTTATCCTTTTATCCTTTGCATCCTGCCGCCGTGTTACGGGCAGTGGCAATGTAATTTCAGAAAAAAAAGAAGTAGGAAATTTTACCGGCATTTCGGCTGGCAGTGCGTTTGAAGTGGAAGTGCGTATTGGCAGCCCTGTTTCGGTGGAAATACAGGCGGATGATAATTTGATGAAGTTAATACAGGTGAAAGTAGTGGGAAATACATTGCGTATACATTCTAAAAACGGCGTTAGTTTTAAAAACGGGCATTTCAAGGCATTTGTTACTGTTCCGGGCCTTGACCATATTGAAAGTAGTGGTGCAGCTACCGTAAATGTGATGGATGAAATAAAAAATAGCGAAAAAATAGAACTGCATGCTTCGGGGGCTGCAAAAATAAAGGCGCAGGTAGATGCACCAAAGATCGATGCAGAATCAAGTGGAGCTGCCAATATTGAACTTACGGGTAAAACAAGAAACCTTGATGCCAATGCAAGTGGGGGAGCAAGCATACATGCCAGCGGGTTGATGAGTGAAAATGCGGATGCAGAGGCCAGCGGTGCTGGCAATGTACATGTGTATGCCAGTGTGAAATTAGATGCCAGCGCTTCTGGTGCAGGCAATGTCTTTTATAAAGGCGGTGCTGTTGTAACCAAAGAAACAAGTGGAGCCGGTAATGTAAACAAGGAAGAGTAATTAGTGCCTTCTGATCAATTTTATTGCAAGGATAATTAAGCCGATTAAGAATAGAAATATTGAAATGCGGTTGATACCATGCATGTATTTCAGCCACTGTGTTCTTGGTGCGTTGGGGTCTTTCTTTTTTAAGAACAGATATTCGGCCACCTGGTTAAAAATTCCCATAGTATTAAATTGAATGAGGAATGTAAATTACAATTAAAGTTGCTATTTGTTCAGCGTTGTTAAATGATAGAAGCAATTAATTCTTAAAAAGCTCGACTTGTATTTTGATAAAAGCAAAAGGTGAAGATCGATCTTCACCTTTTATTATTTGAGTCCTTGTATTTCTTGTTTAATAACCTGCTTTAGCCCCGCCGATATTTTCAATCGGGTGCCAGGTGGTTTTTATTTCCTGGAAGTCCATGATAAAATATGGCGATTGAGCTTTATCACTCATCCAGTCTGTTTTATCATATATTGAAATGCGTTTTACATTCAAAGCAGATTTTTCTTTGATGAGCTTTTGATTGGCTTCGTCTTTTTCACAATACACAGTGGCGTTTACATCCATATGGTCTGCAAAGAAGGGCAGCAGCTCACTTACTTTACCAGTAAGAATGTTTACAACACCGCCGGGAAGATCAGAACTGTTCAATACTTCGCCGAATGTAACAGCACACAATGGTTTTGTTGAAGAAGCTAAAACAATACAACTATTGCCACCGGCAATGATTGGCGCAATGATAGAAACCAAACCGATCAGTGAACTGTTTTGTGGCGCAATGGCTGCAACAACTCCGGTTGGTTCAGGCGTAGAAAAATTAAAATGCGGAGAGGCAACAGGGTTTACAGAACTGAATACCTGTTGAAATTTATCACACCAGCCACTGTAATAGATCAATCGGTCTATTGCCAGATTTACTTCTGCTTCAGCTTGTGCTGGAGTTGCATCCTGTTTTATCAATTCATCAATGAACTGTGCTTTTCTTCCTTCCAGCATTTCGGCAATACGGTAAAGAATTTGTCCACGGTTAAAAGCTGCTCTTCCACTCCATCCGCCATAAGCGCCTCTTGCACTTCCCACTGCGTCACGAAAATCTTTTCTTGAACAGAGGCACATGTTTGCCAACTTGTCGCCTTTGCCGTTAGTGGCAATATAATACCTGCCGGATTCCGTTCTTGGGAATTGCCCACCAACATAAATTTTATATGTCTTTAAAACTTCTAATCTTTTTTCTGTAGCAGTATGAACCCCATTCCCATTTGCACTGAATTTGCCAACTGCTTTTTTTGATATAGTCTTTTCCATAATTGTAATAATTAAAAATTAAACCAAATTGATATAGGCTGCTAAACCATGTAATCCACCTTCTCTACCGTAACCACTTTCTTTATAACCACCGAAAGGAGAAGTTGGGTCAAACTTATTGTAAGTATTTGCCCATACAACACCGGCTTTCAGTTTTGTTGTCATGTTGAAGATCTTAGAGCCTTTATCCGTCCATACGCCGGCACTTAAACCGAATGGAGTATTGTTTGCTTTTTCCAATACTTCATCTTCTGTACGAAATGTTTGTATTGTAAGCACCGGCCCAAAAATTTCTTCCTGTGCAATACGGCTGCTTTGTGCAACATCGGTAAAAATAGTTGGCCTGCAGAAGAAACCTTTCTTCGGAATAGCGCAACTGCTCTGGTACATTTCTGCACCTTCTTTTTGGCCTATGGCTAAATAATTATTGATGATGCCGAGTTGCTCTTTTGAATTGATAGCACCGATGTCGGTATTCTTATCCATTGGGTCGCCAACAATCAGGCTTTCCATCCTGTCTTTTAATTTTTGAATTACCACTTTTGCAACAGATTCCTGCACAAATAACCTTGAGCCTGCACAACATACATGGCCCTGGTTAAAGAAGATGCCATTGATAACACCTTCCACAGCCTGGTCAAGTGGGGCATCATCAAATATGATGTTGGCTGCTTTGCCACCTAATTCCAATGTTGCTTTTTTATTGGTGCCTGCAATGGCTTTTTGAATGATCTTGCCAACATTGGTAGAACCAGTGAAAGCAATTTTATTAATGTCAGGATGATTAACGATAGCGGCGCCAGTTTCGCCTGCACCAGTGATGATGTTTACAACACCGGGTGGCAGATCTGCTTCCTGGATAATTTCAGCCAGTTTTAAAGCGGTTAGCGGAGTTCCTTCTGCTGGTTTTAAAACGACCGTATTTCCTGTTGCCAACGCAGGTGCAATTTTCCATGCTGCCATCAATAAAGGAAAATTCCATGGAATGATCTGACCAGCCACGCCAAGCGGCTCAGCCTTCCTGTTAGGAAAAGCATATTCTAATTTATCTGCCCAGCCTGCATAGTAAAAGAAATGATTGGCCGCAGTCGGCACATCAAAGTCACGGCTCTCACGGATGGGTTTCCCACCATCTAATGTTTCGATGATAGCCAGTTCCCTCGCCCTTTCCTGCACCATCCTTGCAATGCGGTAAATATATTTTGCCCTTTCTTTGGGAGAGGTTTTCTTCCAGTATTTTTCGTAGGCATTTCTTGCGGCTTCCACGGCTTTGTTTACATCTGCTGTGTTGGCATCTGCCACTTCACTTAATTTCTCTTCCGTTGCAGGATTGATGGTTGCGAAATATTTTTTGCTCAAAGGTTTTTGAAACTCACCATTGATGAAGAGTTCGTAGCGCTCATTTATTTTAGCAGCACTCTTGCTTTCAGGAGCAGGCGCTAAATTCCTGGACGAATCGAACTTTAATTTTATCGTGTTATTTTTTGTTGCTTTTGCCATGTGTTTTATTTTGTTTCACGCCAAGCAGGTAAGAATGCCAAGGCGCAAAGAATGTTTAAGTTTAAGGCGCTTTGCTTCTTTGCAAACTTTGCGCCTTTGCGTGGGATTAATCTACGCTGAAATAATCTGCTGATTGATAAACCCCGGTCTTTTGTTTCATCAACTGCATCAAAATATCATTTGCCAAACTGCTGGCGCCAAAGCGGAACCATTCATTGTTCATCCATTCTTCTCCTAACACTTCATTCAGCATTACCAAATAATGCAGCGCCAGTTTTGCTTTTGAAATACCACCAGCAGGTTTCATCGCAATGCGCTTTCCTGTTTTATAATAAAAATCACGGATGGCTTCCAGCATTACTAATGTAACAGGCATGGTTGCTGCTGGTGAAATTTTACCAGTAGAAGTTTTGATAAAATCTGCACCTGCATACATCGCAATATCACTGGCCCTTCTTACTTTATCATAAGTAACCAGTTCGCCAGTTTCTAAGATCACTTTTAATCTTGCATCGCCACAAGCTTCTTTCACGGCTGCAATTTCATCGTACACAAAATTATATTCGCCCATGTGGAATTTACCTCTTGATATCACCATATCAATTTCATCAGCGCCTTCGCTTACTGCAAATTTGGTGTCACGTATCTTTACATCCCTTGGTGCCTGGCCACTTGGGAAAGCTGTAGATACTGACGCTACTTTTACGCCTGAATCACCCAATGCTTTTTTAGCGATCTTTACCATGCTTGGATACACACATACTGCCGCAACAGTTGGCAAGCCAGGATAGGAGTCATGCAAATGAATAGCTTTATAACAAAGCTGTTTTACTTTCCCATCAGTATCTTTTCCTTCCAGTGTGGTAAGATCGATCATGTTGAGCGCCAACTTGAGTCCATTTATCTTGGTCTCGTTTTTTATGCTACGTGTAGTAAAGCGTTTCGCTCTTTCTTCCACGCCTACCTGGTCAACGTGTGGCGATAAGGAAAAGTCGGGAATTGATTTTGTTACAACCATTGCAATTTATTTAGAATGATGTTTTTATTAATTTAAAAAAGTTATTACAGCTTGGTCATTTTTGGCAGCAACTTCAAAAAAATCTCTCAAGCATTCATAATGATGAGAAAGGTATTCGAAGCCTCCATCAGTATCCGCTGCCCAGCCAAATGGATAGATTTCAAGTTCATCCATTTTTACAGCATCATAGTTTTTCTTTAATTCATTGCTCGGCATATTTTTTAATGCTAATGCAACTTCCTTTACTTGCTCAGGTAAACAATAATTTGCAGGGCCATATCCTACATCCTGTTCTTCATCAAGTATTTGGCCACTAAAAAAAGACCATGATAATGGTGGTGTTGCATTTTCTGCCTCTGCTAAATTAAAGCCTGTCAACAAATAAAATATTCCCTCCCATGCTTTGTCGATATCAAGCAGGTTCTCATCTTCGATATCGTCACCTTCATGATCTTCTTCTTCCGGGTAAATTCTTTGTTCAAACAATGTGCTGTCTTCTAAATACTCTTCAAGTTCATTTTTTGAAACCCGAAGAAGATTGCCAATCATGCTCATAAATTAATATATATAATTCTTGATTTAATGATAATAGCTATAACAGCACAAGTGAGTGACACAACGATGATGACCAAAGATAAACTCTTGACCACAAAAGACTACGCAATCAAATGTTCTAATGAAGTTTTTATCATCTTCTCAACTGCCGCATTGCTATCTTTTGAAAACTGCTGCACCACACGGTTGGCCACGATCACATTTACACTCAGGCAATGATGGCCCAGCAATTTACCCAATCCATATATCGCAGATGTTTCCATCTCAAAGTTCGTGATCTTGTCGCTGCCATGTTTAAAATCTGTGAGCTTATTTATAAGTCCGGGAGCAGCCAGCGGCAACCTCAATATCCTTCCCTGTGGCCCGTAAAAACCGGGGCAGGTTACAGTAATGCCTTTATGGTATTGATCATCCGGGAATTTACCAAGCAGCGTTTCGCTTCCTTTTGAAATATATGGAACAGTAATGTTGGCGGCTAAGCCAGTGTGTTTTACAAAAGCACCCACCAATTCATTCTCTTCTTTTGTTTTATCGTATGCATAATAATTCAACAGGTTATCAAAACCTAAACCATGTGTGCTGGCCACAAAACTATCTACTGGAATATCTCCCTGCAAAGCGCCGGAAGTGCCAAAGCGTACAATATTTAATGAAGTGGTTTGTTGTTTTACTTCCCTTGTTTCAAAATCAATATTCACCAATGCATCCAGTTCGTTCAAAGCAATATCAATATTATCAGGGCCAATGCCTGTTGATAAAACAGACAATCTTTTATTACCTATATAACCTGTGTGTGTGATGAATTCACGGTGTTGCAACTGATGCTCAATACGGTCGAAGTGTTTGCTTACTTTTTTCACCCTGTCTGGATCGCCAACGAGTACAACTGTGCCAGCTAATTCTTCAGGGCGCAGATCGAGGTGATAGATAGCGCCACGGTTGGTGATGATCAATTCTGATTCGGCTATTTTGGCCATATGGAAGCTTTATGATGATTATTCTAAATGATGATTAGTTATATGATGATGTTTAATTCTGATTGATATGATTGTTATGATTACTCATAAAACTCAAATCACTCTTACCATTGCATTCTTTATTAAAATCATACGAATCATATTTATCATACATAATCTGCGATTAAAACAATCTGTGATTTATTTCAATAAATTCAAATCAGGCTGTGCATATTTATACACTTTAAAATATATGGTCGTCTTCGTCTGGTTCACACCATTAATATCACTCAACTCATTTACAAACTTTACCAGGTGGTCATTATCCCTGCACATCACATCCACTTCCAGGTCGTAATCGCCGCTGGTCATAGCTAAAAAACTCACTTCAGGCATGCCCATTATCTCCTGCGCCACTTTTTCTTTTAAAGTTGCCGGCCTTACATACACTGCAATATGTGCATACGAACGAAAGCCAACTTTATCAGGATCAACCCTGCCAACAATATTAATAGTACCATCTTCAATCAATTTGTTGAACCTTGTTCTGATAGTTCCAATAGAAACACCTAACTTTTCAGCAATAACTGTAAAAGACATCCTTCCATCCTGTTGTAAATATGAAAGAATGGAGAAATCAAGTTCGTCGAGAGAGCCGTTAATTTTTTGCATGCTTACCGTTTGAGCAAATATGCAACATTTACCAATAAAACGAACCCCAAATTTTGACGTTCAATAAAATATTTTTACTTTTGGTATCAAATTTCTGCAAAATTTTTAGTTAAACAAAAAATATTATGAAATACACCCCGGTTAAAAATTATATCAACGGCCAATTTGTTGATGCCTCTTCATCAAAAACGATGGAGGTAATTTCACCCATTGATGGTAATTTATTGTCAACTGTGCCAATGAGTACAAGTGCTGATCTGAATACTGCTGTAGCTGCAGCAAAAAAAGCTTTCCCGGCCTGGAGCAAAACGCCCATTAAAGATAGGGTACAGGTTTTCTTCCGATACAAAACTTTGCTGGAGAAAAATTTAAAAGAACTGGCAGAATTGTGCAGCGAAGAAAATGGGAAAACGTATGGCGAATCTGTTGCTGAAATAGAAAAATGTATTGAGCTTACAGAGTTTGCCACTTCATTACCACAATTGGTTACCGGCGAAATATTAGAAGTAAGCCGTGGTGTTGAATGCCGCACAGAACATGTGCCATTGGGTGTAGTTGCTTCTATCGTTCCATTCAACTTCCCTGCAATGGTTCCTAACTGGACATTGCCCAATGCCATTGCATTAGGGAATTGCATGATCATGAAACCATCAGAGAAAGTTCCATTGTGTTGTGGCCGACTTGCGGAATTATTAAAAGAAGCTGGCCTGCCTGATGGTGTATTTAATATTGTACATGGTGATGTTGCTATAGTGGAAGCTATCTGCGACCATCCACATATTGAAGCGGTTTCATTTGTTGGTTCAACAAAAGTTGCCAAGATCGTTTATCAGAGGGCAACATCAAATTATAAAAGGGCGCTTGCATTGGGCGGTGCAAAAAATCACTTAATGGTTTTGCCGGATGCTATTCCAGGAATGACAGCGCAGAATGTTACAGCCAGCATGAGTGGTTGTGCAGGCCAGCGTTGTATGGCTGCTAGTGCAATGATTGGCGTAGGTAATGTGGATGCTATTGTAGATAAGATCTGTGAAGAAGCAAGAAAAATTATCCCAGGGAAAAATTTAGGCGCTGTTATCAACAAAGCATCGCAGGAAAGAATTGAAAGATTTATTGGCGAAGCGGAAAAAGATGGCGCAAAGATCTTAGTGGATGGCCGCAATGCAAAAGTTGCCGGTAAAGAAAATGGTACTTATGTGGGCCCAACTGTAATTGATTATGTAAAGCCTGGGATGAGTGTTGCCACAGAAGAAATTTTTGGGCCGGTGATCTCCATCATGCGTACCAATACAGTTGATGAAGCCTTGGCGATTGAAAATGCAAATCCTTATGGTAATGCTGCCAGCGTGTTTACACAAAATGGTGGTATGGCAAGATATATTATTGACAGGGCAAGTGCAGGTATGATCGGTGTGAATGTAGGTGTGCCTGTTCCCCGTGAGCCATTCAGTTTTGGTGGCTGGAACGAAAGTAAATTTGGTGTAGGCGATATTACCGGTAAAAGTTCTATTGAATTCTGGACGAAGCTGAAGAAGAGCACGACAAAGTGGAATGCGGAAGCTGGGGTGAACTGGATGTCGTAAGTTTTCTAAGGTCACAATTTGTAATCTTGAAAATAAAATCTTGAGGTCACAATTTGTGACCTCAAACTAATAACCTTTAAAAACTTGCTATGGCAAAAGCAAAGAATGGCATTGTAAAAATTATTCCTGATGAAACAATTATCAGGAAAATATACTTGCTAAGAGGTGAAAAAGTCATGCTTGACAGAGATTTGGCAGAATTATATGGTGTTGATACAAAAGTTCTAAAACAGGCAGTTAAAAGAAATGCCAAAAGATTTCCAAAGGATTTCATGTTTACCCTTACCCAGAAAGAGTTTCAGAACTTGAGGTCACAATTTGTGACCTCAAGTTGGGGCGGTATAAGGTATCTTCCATCAGCCTTCACGGAACAAGGCGTAGCAATGCTCAGCGGAGTTATCAATTCTCCCAAAGCCATTGAAATGAATATTGCCATTATGAGGGCTTTTGTGGAAACAAGAAAACTATTACACAGCAATAAAAAGATTGCAGAACAGATAAAATTGCTTTTTGACAGGATAGGTGAACATGATGTGCAATTGGGCGCTATTTACAATGCCCTTGAAAACTTAATGGACGAAAAGACCGAAGAGAAAGTTAAAAAGATTGGCTGGGAAGAAAGGGAAAGGATCGGGTTTAAGAAATAGTTTTTATCTTAAAGCCTAAACTTAAAACTATGGTAACCCTTTTTAATGTTCCTGCAAAAAGAATACTTGTTGTTGTATTAGTTGTGTTGATGGGATGCAAGGATTCAGATAAAAATAGTTCTTTGATTTTTGAAGAGTTGAATGAGAGTTTGGAGCAGTCAAATAAATTAATTCATAATTCTTCAAATGATATTTTTATGGACTTAGAAAATAAAGCACATAAACTTACAACTGCAGAAAATGCAGCTAAATGGTTTCCTGTGGCTGATACGATTTATTCCAAAGCAGAATATTTGATTCGCTTTATTGATAGTTTAGTATCTAATTTCAATCAAAACAAAATCCGAATTGGTCCACTTACTTCGAGTGACCTACACAATAAACTGATGGTTTTTAGAGAGTTTGTGTTAAATGATAATGCATATCTTAAATTAGAATATAAAGAAGCAGCTAAGATTTTAGGGAAAGAGACTAAAGACTCAAGTGAGTTTTATAAAGTCAATTTTTTAGATGAGGATAAAGCTCGAACAATTACATCTCTATTGAAAATTAAAAATGATATTCTTGTTGCGACGAATAAAGTAGTCGCATTTTGTAATAATCAAGTAGGTTATCTTGATGGGCCAGGATATTTTGAATCGTTTTCTGCAATTGCTGCGGCTAATAGTACAAGGCTCGGTGCTAATGAAGAAATGATTATAACTGCAGGAGTAGCGCAATTTAGTAAAATAAGCAAGCCCTCATTTGTAATAAATGGGAAGGTGATTCAACCAAACGAAAATGGAGTAGGGGAGTATAAAATGAAAGTTAATAACAAGCCTGGAAAATATAAAGTACATGTTAAAATATCTTTTATTAGTGAAAATGCTAAACCAACAATGCTTGAAAAAGATATTGAATACACAGTTGTCGAATAAAGATTTTATTCGCCGCCCAATGATAAAAAAAGTACAAGTACTGACGCTTTGGTCAGGATGCTGGCTAAAACGTCAGCATGAGTGACACAACGATGTCGCCATAAAAAACAAAAGCTGATAACAAAAAATTAAAAAATAGTATGTCACAAACACAAACACTCTCCGAAGCACAGGAGATAATTAATGACAGCCAGGACTACACCCTGTTTAGCTGGAGCAAACAGAAAGGCACTAACCCCATTGCAGTAAAATATGCAGAGGGTGTGTATTTATATGATTACGATGGCAACCGCATCATTGACTTTTCAAGCGGATTGATCAACATGAACATTGGGCATGGTAACCAGCGCATTACTGAAGCAGTGGTAAAACAAATGCAGGAAGTAGCGTATGTAACCCCAAGCTGTGTTACAAAAGTTCGGGCTGATCTGGGTAAGAAGCTGGCAGAGCTTTGCCCCGGTGATCTGAATAAATCATTCTTCACTTTATGTGGAGCTACGTCAATTGAGAATGGTATTAAGCTGGCAAGGCTGTCAACCGGCAGGCATAAAATATTAACACGTTATCAATCTTATCATGGGGCAACCATGGGCGTTATATCTGCCGGCGGCGATCCACGCAAGTTGCCTGTAGATTCTCAGCAAGCACCAAATTTTGTGCATTTTGATCTGCCCAACTTATACCGCTGGGAATACGGCGAAGAAAATTTATTGAAAGAAGCAGTGGCTTCATTGGAAAGAGTGATTGCATACGAAGGCCCAAATAATATTGCTGCCATTTTACTGGAAGGCGAATCAGGAACATCTGGTTGCCTGCAGTATCCAAAAGGATATTTAAAAGCAGTAAGAGAGATAACAAAGAAGCATGGCATATTGATGATAATGGATGAAGTAATGAGTGGCTTTGGAAGAACGGGCCAATGGTTTGGTTTCCAAAACCATGATATTGTTCCTGATATGATCGCAATGGCAAAGGGTTTGACTTGTGGTTATTTACCTTTTGGTTGTTTGCAGGTGAGTGAAAAGATCGCATCTAAGTTTGATGATGCAGTGTTACCATTAGGCCTTACTTATTCTGCTCATGCAGTTTGCTGTGCAGCCGCATTGGAAACATTGAAAATTTATGAAGAAGATAACCTGTTGGAAAATGCAAGGGAGATGGGCAAGTACATGGAGCAACAGGTTGAAAAATTAAAAGCAAAACATCCTTCTATTGGTGATTTCAGGAATACAGGATTATTGGGTTGTATTGAAATAGTGAAGAACAGAGATACAAAAGAACCAATGGCACCATTCAATGCAAAGCCTGATGAAATGGTGGTGATGAATAAAGTGGCTGCGAAAATTAAAGAATTAGGCATGTACACTTTTGTAAGATGGAATTATATTTTCTGTGCACCGCCGTTGATCGTAACAAAAGAACAAATTGATGAAGGGCTGGCGATCATCAGTGAAGCCATTAAGATCGCTGATGAACATGTGAACCCCTAAATCCCCTCCCGATAAAAATCGGGATAAATGCCGGGGACTTTGCAAGAATTCAAAATTTTGATGTGCGTGCTGAGTTTTAAGGGTGATAGAATTATTGGCGGTTAAAGATCTTATGTTGATGTGGAAGCGATATCGTTTGGTGCTGGTATAAAGCGCCGTTCTTCTCCTTCAGGAAAAGGATAAGAGGATGAGGTGAGTGCTGATGAAGTTGTGATTTCAAATTCAAAACTAACTTTAAAAACTGCTACCATTTAATGGAACCATCCTCTTCTTTAATTAACGAAGACTTAGCTGCTGTTCCTTCAGACAAACGCACATGGGGCACATGGAATTATGCTGCGTTATGGATAAGCATGAGCTTATGCATTCCTACATATATGTTGGCAAGCTCATTGATCGGTGGTGGCATGAACTGGTGGCAGGCGATACTTACTATCTTTCTTGGAAACTGCATTGTTTTAATCCCGATGATCTTGAATGGTCATGCAGGTGCTAAGTATGGTATTCCTTTCCCGGTATTAGTAAGAGCAAGTTTTGGAACCAAAGGCGCTAACATACCAGCAATGCTCAGGGCAATTGTGGCCTGTGGTTGGTTTGGAATACAAACATGGATCGGTGGTGCTTCCCTGTATAATATCTTTCGTGCCTGGAACCCCTCACTGGCTGAGATAGACAGCAGCTCATTATTTCCACAGGCACTGCCCATGATCTGCTTTTTTGTTTTCTGGGCATTAAATATGTTCATCATCTATTTAGGCGTTGACAGCATTAGAAAATTACTTGTTTTCAAAGCTTTCTTTTTGCCAATTGCAGCATTGGCATTATTAATATGGGCCATCGTTGCTGCGAAGGGATTGGGTCCGATATTAAGCCAGCCTTCAAAGTTTGCTTCCAGTGGAGAGTTTTGGAATTATTTTTTTCCGGCACTCACGGGTATGGTTGGTTTTTGGGCAACACTCTCATTAAATATTCCTGATTTTACCCGTTATGCAAAATCACAAAAGGCACAGGTAAACGGGCAGATCATTGGCCTGCCACCATCAATGACTTTTTTTGCTTTTGTTGGCGTGATCGTTACTTCCGCAACAGCCATTATTTACGGGCAAACCGAATGGGATATTGTAAAGCTTGCCGGAAGATTTGATAGTAAAATAATGGTGACGTTTGCTATGATCGGCATTATCATTTCTACATTAGCAACAAACATCGCTGCCAATATTGTCAGCCCGGCTAATGACTTTGCAAACCTAGCCCCACAAAAAATTAATTTCCGAACAGGTGGTTATATCACAGGTATCATTGGTGTTTTAATATTCCCATGGAAATTAATCGCCGATCCCAATGGATATATTTTTACCTGGTTGATTGCTTACTCCAGTTTACTTGGCCCGGTTGGTGGCATTATGATCATTGATTATTTTTTCATCAGGAAGAAAGAATTAAATGCTGCTGATCTGTATAAAGTGGATGGAGAGTATGTTTATAGCAATGGATTTAATTCAAAAGCGATTGTCGCATTGCTGGTTGGTATTGTTCCAAATATTCCGGGTTTTTTATTACAGATAAAAGTTATTGCCGCAGATACATTTCCCCAATGGGTAAATCATTTGTATAACTATGCATGGTTTGTTGGGTTTGCTGTGAGTGGAGTTATTTATTATCTGTTAATGAAGAAGAAATAGTTTTAATCGGTTAATGATTATTAAATTCGGTATTCAAAAATAATTTCAATGAGTGTTCTGATAAAAAATGGCCGCATTATTACAGCAGACGCTGACTACATTGCTGATATATTTGTTGAAGGTGAAACTATTTCAACCATCGGTAAAAACCTGGATGTAAAGGCAGATACTGTAATTGACGCTGCCGGCAAACTGGTAATGCCCGGCGGCATCGATCCACATGTGCATCTGGACATGCCTTTTATGGGTACGTTCAGTAGCGATACTTATGAAACAGGTACAAGGGCAGCTTTGTATGGCGGCACTACTATGGTGATCGATTTTATTCTGCAAACACAAGGCAAATCATTACAGAGTGCCTTGGACGATTGGAAAAGCCGGAGCGATAACAATGCTGTTGGCGATTATAGTTTCCATATGGCGGTGACCGATTTTAATGATGAAACAAAAAAGGAAATAAAAACTTTTATTGAGGAACATGGTATTACTTCTTTCAAAACATTCATGGCCTATAAAGGTGCGTTGATGATCGATGACAGGCAGATGATCGGCCTGATGGAAGAAGTAAAAAAACAAGGCGGCTTAATCAATGTGCATGCAACTAACGGCGATATGATCGATTACCTTGTTCAAAAACATCGCAGCGAAGGAAAACTTTCCCCTTTATATCATTATCTTTCTCAACCCGAAGTAACCGAAGCAGAAGCGGCAGAGCGTTTTGTTGACATGGCTAACTATACCGGTTGCCCCGGATATATTGTACACTTAACATGTGAAGGAGCATTGAATGCAGTACGAAATGCCACCAGGAGAAACCAGAATGTATTTGTTGAAACCTGTATTCAGTATTTAATTATTAACGCTTCTTTATATGAGCAGGAAGATGGCGCCAAATGGGTGATGAGCCCACCATTGAGAGAGAAGAAAGACCAGGCAACATTGTGGGCTGGCATTAATCAAGGCATGGTGCAGGTAGTTGCAACAGATCATTGCCCTTTTATGTGGGAACAAAAATTAATGGGTAAGGATGATTTTAGTAAAATACCCAACGGTCACCCGGCCATTGAAAACAGGATGGAATTATTATTCAGTGAAGGTGTGAGCAAAGGGAAAATCACTCTGAATAAATATGTGGAAGTAGCATCCACAAATGCAGCAAAAATATTTGGCATGTTCCCACGCAAAGGAACGATTGCTGTTGGCAGCGATGCTGATATTGTGATCATTGACCCAAATGAAAAGCATACCATTTCTGCTAAAACACACCACATGAATGTTGATTACAGTGGATACGAAGGTTGGGAGTTGACAGGAAAAGTAAAAACAGTTTTGTTAAGAGGTGAAGTTGCGATTGATAATAATGAGTGCAAGGTGAAGAAAGGTTATGGTAAATTTATCAAGCGTAATAAAGTGAAACAAATCATTTAGAATAAAATGTAGCCACGAATTACACGAATTGACACAAATAAAAATCTTCGTGAAGATTTGTGTAATTCGTGGCAAGAAATAAAATCTGTGTTAATCCGTGTAATCTGTGGCAAACAAATAATCTATGGCAAGAAAAATAAAATCAGGCCTCATCCAGGTATCGCTTCCAATGACGGAAGGTGAGGGAACTATTCCGGAAATAATGGAAGCAATGGTGCAGAAGCATATTCCATTTATTGAAGAAGCCGGCAAACAAGGTGTGCAAATACTTTGCTTCCAGGAAATTTTCAATACGCCTTATTTCTGCCCGGGGCAAGATGCAAAATGGTATGCCAGCGCTGAAACTGTTCCCGGTCCTACAACAGAACGCATGCAGGAATATGCAAAGAAATATAATATGGTGATCATTGTTCCTGTATATGAAAAAGAACAATCAGGTGTGTTGTACAATACTGCTGCGGTGATTGATGCAGACGGAACTTATTTGGGTAAGTACAGAAAAAATCACATACCCCACACCGGTGGCTTCTGGGAAAAGTTTTTCTTTAAGCCCGGCAACCTTGGTTATCCGGTGTTCCAGACAAAATATGCAAAGGTTGGCGTGTACATTTGTTATGACCGTCATTTTCCTGATGGTGCAAGGTGTTTGGGATTGAATGGTGCAGAGATCGTTTACAATCCTTCTGCAACAACTGTTGGGCAATCACAATATTTATGGAAGCTGGAGCAACCAGCACATGCGGTAGCAAACGGATATTTTATGGGCTGCATCAATCGTGTGGGAACCGAAGCACCATGGAATCATGGTAAATTTTATGGTACTTCTTATTTTGTAAATCCATTAGGGCAAATTATTGCAACTGCCAGCGAAGACAAGGATGAATTGCTGGTGGCAGAATTTGACCTGGACCTGATTGATGAGGTAAGAAGCAAATGGCAATTTTTCAGAGACAGAAGACCGGAAACATATGGGCCAATTACTGAGTTATAATTTTTTGTGACCAGCGATAGTTTTTCATGGCGGCATTGTTGCGTCGCACTCTTGTACTTTATTTCTTTATTCGGCAATTAAAAATTTTCAATGACAAAGCGATTTCTTTTTATCGTTATCTTTTTTTTATCAGTAAACGTTTTTGCCCAAAACAAAAAGGCGATCACACATGAAGACATGTGGCTGATGAAAAGAGTAGGAGCGCCGGAGATAAGCCCCGATGGAAAGTGGGTTGTCTTCAGTGTGCTTGATCCGGCCTATGATGAAAAAGATCAAAACAATGACTTGTGGATTGTTTCATCTGACGGTAACAGCAAACCACGAAAATTAACCGGCACCAAAACAGGCGAAAGTAATTACACCTGGAGCCCTGATAGCAAACAGGTAGCTTTTACGGCTAAGAGAGAAGCAGATGAAGTAGCACAATTATACATCATCAATGTAGCAGGCGGTGGAGAAGCACAACGCATCACCAATTTATCAACTGCTGTTGCATCGCCCAAATGGAACAATGATGGAACGCTGATTTTGTTCACCAGTAAAGTATATCATGGTGCATTTACCGATTCTGCTAATAAAAAAATTGCTGAAGAAAAGAAAAAGATAAAATACAAAGTAAGAGAGTATGAACATTTCCCTATCCGTGACTGGGATAAATGGATCGATGAAACGGAAACGCATTTGTTTGCGATGAAAGCTGAGGTTGGAGCAACAGCAAAAGACCTGTTTGCAACAACAGATATTCTGAACAGCAACGGTTTTAAATTTGGAAGCGCCTGTTGGTCTGCCGATGGAAAAGAAATAATTTTTACTGCAACTACAGAATTGTTTACAAGCGCTTATAAAGAACCTGCCTACAATATTTATTCTGTTTCAGTGAATGATGGTGCTGTGAAATCTTTGTTAGCTGATGGGTTTGAATACAGCGATGTTTCAGCGAATGAGGATGGAAAATATATCTACTGCCAGGCAACTGTCATCAACAATTATAAAGTATTTAATCTTGCAAAACTCACCCGTTTTAACTGGCCATCAATGACAGGTAAAACTGTACTGGCTTCTAAAATGGACAGGGGAGTAAATAAATATGTGCTGAATGGCAATGATGTTTTCATGAGTGTTGAATACGAAGGCAACGACAGGCTCTTTAAAATTTCATCAGGCGAAACAGAAGCAACTGACATTACAAAAAACACGACAGGTTGTTATAGCAATATCAGCGTTTCTGATAATGGCCTTGTTGTTGCTAATTATGAAACATCATCTATGCCTGCAGAAGTAGTAAAAATGAATGCTGCAGCACAGCAACAACTCTCCAATTTCAATACTGAAAAATTAGCTACACTTGATCTGCAACCAATAGAAACATTTTGGTTTACTGCCAGCACAAAACAAAGAATAAGAAACACTTTGGTAAGGCCTGCAGGTTTTGATGCAGCAAAAAAATATCCCTTGTTTGTACTGATACATGGAGGCCCTGCCATTGCATTTAAAGATAACTGGGGTTATCGCTGGAATACTCAATTGCTGGCAGCCCCGGGTTATGTATTGGTATTGCCGGAATATACAGGTGCCACCGGTAATGGAGAAAAATTTTCACAGGATATTCAATACGATCCATTCAAAGGCCCCGGCATAGAAATAAATGAAGCCGCAGATTATGCCATCAAAAATTATTCATTCATTGATGCAACAAAGCAGGCAGCTGGTGGCGCCAGTTATGGTGGGCATTTAACCAACTGGCTACAGGCAACAACTACACGATATAAATGTTTAATTAGCCATGCAGGTTTAATGAACAGCGAAAGCCAATGGGGAACAAGCGATGCTATTTACAACCGGGAAGTAATGAATGGCGGGACTCCATGGATGCAGACAAAAAGTTTTAAGGAACAAAATCCTATACGCTATGCGGCAAAATTTAAAACCCCTGTTTTAATAACAGTAGGAGAGCAGGATTTCAGAGTGCCATTGAATAATTCAATTGAAAATTTTCATGTGATGCAACGTTTGCAGATACCAAGTAAATTGGTGGTTTTTCCAGACGAAAATCACTGGATATTAAAAGCAGAGAACAGCCGTTTTTTTTATAAAGAAGTACATAACTGGCTGGGGAAATATTTGAAATAAAATTACTTACGATTCACATAAACAAAGTCTATGTCAATATCAGCAAACAGGCTTACGAAAGAACAATACGAACAAAACTTCAGCGACATTCATCCGCCGTTTGAAACACAGGATGCAGCATTGGTGGAAGCCAACCGTTGCTTGTTTTGTTATGATGCACCTTGTATGAAAAGTTGCCCAACAAGTATTGATGTGCCTAAGTTCATCAAGCAAATTGCAACTGATAATATCAAAGGTTCTGCACACACCATTTTTTCAAGCAATATCATGGGTGCTGGCTGTAGTAAAGTTTGCCCGGTTGAAAAATTATGTGAAGGTGCCTGTGTATATAATTTGATGCATGAAGAACCTATTCCTATTGCAAAGTTGCAACGCTATAGTACCGAAAGAGCCATGAGTAAAGGCTGGCAGTTGTTTAAACGAAAAGAATCAACCGGAAAGAAAGTTGCGATAGTGGGTGCTGGTCCGGCAGGTTTAAGTTGTGCCCATGTGTTGAGCCGTGAAGGAGTTGATGTGACCGTATTTGAAAAAGAAAGTAAAGGTGGTGGGTTGATGACTTATGGTATCGCAGCCTATAAAGTAACACCACAGTTTTGTGAAGATGAAGTAAATTATATTACAGGTATTGGAGGTATTGAAATAAAATATAACCATGAATTAGGAAAAGATATTTCATTAGAAGAGCTGCAGAAAAATTATGATGCAGTATATCTTGGTATCGGCGTTGGTTTGGCAAGACAATTAGAAATTCCCGGTGAAGATCTGGCTGGTGTTGAAGACGCCATCACTTTCATTTATAACTTAAGAGAGAAAGGTTATCCTGCTATTCCTGTTGGCGATAAAGTGGCAGTGATAGGAATGGGAATGACAGCAATTGATGCAGCTACGCAGGCAAAACGCCTCGGTGCAAAAGAAGTAACGATGGTGTATCGCAGAACAGAAAATGAAAAACCCTGTACACAGGTTGAATTGGATATTGCTAAGCTTGATGGTTGTGAAATTATCTGGCTG
This sequence comes from Bacteroidota bacterium, assembly GCA_040385725.1. Taxonomy (GTDB): domain Bacteria; phylum Bacteroidota; class Bacteroidia; order Chitinophagales; family Chitinophagaceae; genus Ferruginibacter. Next base: position 19,527 of record JAZKGV010000101.1, read on the forward strand.
GCTGCACCAAAAGAAATAAAAGGCAATGGAAAAGTAGAGCAACTTGTTTGCAGCGTAATGAAACTCGGCGAACCAGATGCTAGCGGTAGAAGAAGCCCGGTTGACACAGGCGAAACATTTACATTGGAAGTTGACATGGTTATCAAAGCTGCAGGACAAATGCCTTTTGAATCACTGGTGAAAAATTATTCGATCGATAATAAATCAGGAAAGGTCAGCATCAAGCAAAATTGTGAAACAAATATCAAAGGTGTGTTTGCAGGCGGCGATGCAGTAAATGGTGGTAAAGAAGTAGTGGATGCGGTACAGGCTGGTAAAGATGGGGCAAAAGGGATTATTCAATATTTAGGAATTAATAGTTAATCATAAACGCAAGAACTTTCAATTCTCAATTTTCAACTTTCAATTTTTTCTTATGGCAGATATATCATGTAATTTCCTCGGTATCAAATCTCCCAACCCATTCTGGCTGGCGAGTGCACCACCAACAGATAAAAAATACAATGTTATCCGTGCTTACGAAGCAGGCTGGGGTGGCGTGGTATGGAAAACGTTAGGAAGCCAGGTAAAAAATGTTTCCTCCCGTTATTCAGCAGTAAACTTTAATGGAACAAGAGTAATGGGTTTCAATAATATTGAACTCATCAGCGACCGGCCTTTAGAAATTAACCTGAAAGAAATTACAGAAACAGTGAAAGAGTTTCCCGACAGGGCAACAATTGTTTCTTTAATGGCGGACAATGACAAGGAAAGCTGGCATGAACTTATTAAAAAATGTGAAGACGCAGGCGCCATGGGTTTTGAATTAAATTTCGGTTGCCCACATGGTATGACGGAAAGAGGCATGGGCGCTGCTGTAGGACAAGATCCACACATTGCAAAAATGGTAGTAGAGTGGGTGATGGAAAAAGCAACCATTCCTGTTATTACTAAACTCACACCAAATGTTCACTCTGTTGTGCCAACAGGAAAAGCAGTTTGTGAAGCAGGTACCAATGCATTGTCTCTTATCAATACCATTCAGTCTGTAACAGGCGTTGACCTTGATACACTTGTTCCTAATCCTTATGTAGATGGTAAGAGTGTGTATGGTGGTTATTGCGGCCCGGCTGTAAAACCTATCGCATTAAAATTTCTTACTTCTATTGCACAAGATGCTGTTACCAATAAAGTTCCTATCTCAGGTATTGGTGGCGTAAGCACCTGGAAAGATGCAGTGGAATTTATGTTGCTGGGTTCTACCAGTGTTCAGGTTTGTACGGCGGCTATGAAGCATGGTTTCCGTATTGTAGAAGACATGAATGAAGGATTGAATAACTGGATGGATGAAAAAGGTTTTGCAACCATTTATGATTTTATCGGCAAGTCAGTTGATAAAATAACACATTGGGAAGACCTTGATATCAATTATCACCATATTGCAAAAATTGACCAGGATAAATGTATTCACTGTGGTTTATGCTATATCGCTTGTGAAGACACTTCTCATCAATCTATCAATTTGGAATATGGAAAGCCATACAACAAATACACTATTAAAGAGGAAGAATGTGTTGGTTGTAATCTTTGCCAGTTGATGTGCCCTGTTAATGGTTGCATCACAATGGAAGAACACAGGGTAGCACCTGAGTATGTAAATTGGAAAATGTGGCAGGCAGAAGGGAGGCCTTTGAACGATCATTAATTTTTGTATATTGCTTTACACTCTTTAATAACTAAAAAATACTACATGAAAAAGCTTGTATTATTCCTGTTGACCGTATTCCTGTTTTCTAAAACATCTCTTGCTAAAGGAGACAAAGATTCGGCAATTGTTGCTTTGGAGAAACAAATAAAATTTGTTGACTCTGTTGAAAGTGCAATGAGTTATCAAACAGGCACTATTGCCCTTAGTGGTGGCTTTGCAAAACTGAATGTGCCCGAAGGTTTTAAATATCTCAACAGCGAACAAAGTAATTATGTAATAACAGAGCTATGGGGAAACCCTGCACAGCAAGGCATATTAGGAATGTTGTTTCCGAAAGATGGCGGCCCTTTCGCAGACAGCTCTTATGCTTTTGTGATTACCTATGATGCGGCAGGTTATGTAAAGGATGATGATGCAGACGATATTAATTACGATGACATGCTGAAAGAATTGCAGAAAGATGAAATAGAAGAAAATAAAGCACGGTCAGCACAAGGCTATGACCCAATACATATGGTTGGATGGGCTACTAAACCATTTTATGATAAATCAAATAAAGTGCTGCACTGGGCAAAGAACTTAAAGTTTGCAGGTGCAGAAACAAATACGTTGAATTATGAGGTAAGGATCCTTGGCAGGAAAGGAATACTTTCAATGAATGCAATTGCCACCATGGATCAATTAGACATGGTAAAAAAAGACATTGATAAAGTTTTAAAGATACCTGCTTTTACAGACGGGAATATGTACAAAGACTTTGATTCAAAAACAGATAATGTAGCCGCATGGACAATTGGTGGTTTGGTAGCTGGTAAGGTTTTGCTGAAGGTTGGTTTTTTTGCTAAATTCTGGAAGCTTATAGTGCTGGGAGTAGTTGCTCTTGGAGCTGGCCTGAAGAAATTTTTAGGAAGAAGATCATCTTCAGAAGTATCCTGATAAAAGAAATTTTTTATTGGGCCAGTTATTATAACTGGCCTTTTTTATATTTAGAACTTGATTAGTGGTATAAAATAAATTACATGAAAATTAATGCAAGCCGTCTTCAACAGCATTTTGAAGCCATGAGTGAGATCGGCAAAATTGGTGAAACCGGAACCAATCGCCCTGCTCATTCTCCTGATGAAAAAAAAGCATTTGCAATCGCCGCTTCGTGGATGCAGGATGCAGGTATGAAAACACATATCGACAACTTTGGAAATTTGATCGGGAGATTAGAGGGAAAAGATCCATCACTGCCGGTATTGATGATGGGTTCACATTTGGACAGTCAGCCTTATGGTGGCCGGTTTGATGGAGTAGCAGGTGTACTCTGTGCAATTGAAGTTGTAAAAGCATTAACTGAAAATAATGTGCAACCAGGAAGAAGCATTGAAGTGATTTCTTTTGCGGATGAAGAAGGTTGGCGTTTTAATAAAGGCCTCTATGGTTCAAAAGGTATTTTAGGAAAATTGGATCCGGAAGATATAGAACGGAAAGATAAAGATGGCATTTCAAGAAGACAGGCATTGATAGATTTTGGTTGTGATCCTGCAAAGTCAAAAGAAGATGAATACAAGCCCGGCAGCATTTTTTGTTTTTTAGAATTGCATATTGAACAAGGCCCTGTGTTGGATATTGGCAATAAACCCATCGGTGTTGTCTCTGGCATTTCAGGCCCGATATGGTGGACGGTGAAATTAAAAGGAATGGCGGGCCATGCAGGTAGTGTACCAATGCCTTTGCGTAAAGATGCGTTGTTAGGTGCAGCAGAAATTACCCTGGCATTAAATGAAATTGCTACACAGGTTCCCGGTGCACCAACGGTTGGAACTGTTGGTACGATGAATGTATTTCCTGCCAGCCGGAATATTATAGCTGAAGAAGTAAGCTTTACCATTGATCTTCGTGATATAGATTTAGAAAGAAGAAACAGGTATGAAAAACAATTAAGAGATAAGATTGATGTTATTGCAAAAAAACATTCACTTGAATACTCTATCACGGAAGATTATAAAAGTGAACCACGCTATTGTGCCGACTGGATAAAGGAAATTATCCATACAGAGTGTAAAACTCTCGGCCTGGATGCACCGGAATTAATGAGCGGCCCTTTTCATGATGCTATCATGCTGTCGTATGTCTGCGATTACGGGATGATATTCGTTCGCTGCAAAGACGGCATCAGCCATAATCCATTGGAATATTCTTCTTATGAGGATCTGGCTTTGGGGGCTGAAGTGCTGTACGGAACGGTATTGCAGGTCTTTAAGAAATAGCATTCATTTCAAAAAGCAAACAGGTATTAAAAATCTGTTTGTCTTTATAGCGCCGGTTCATTAACTTCATATTACAAACAACGGTTACTTCTTACCATATCCACAATTAAAATCTTGCTTATGAAGGTATCAGACATTTTACAAAAGAAAGGCGCTTCCATTATTTCTGTTACAGGCAGTACTTCTGTATTAGATGCGTTAAAAATTTTGAGTGAAAAAAATATTGGTGCTCTGCTGGTAATGGAGGAAGGCAAACTGGTCGGTATTTTTTCAGAAAGGGATTATGCCCGTAAGATCATTCTTAAGGGTAAAACATCTGCCGATACACTCATAAAAGACATCATGACAGAAAACCCCTTTACTATTCAACCGGATGATTCTATTGAAGTATGTATGGGAATCATGAGTGAAAAGCACATCCGGCATCTACCTGTGGTAAAAGATAATACTGTTGCTGGTATGATCTCTATCGGTGATGTGGTAACAGCTATTATTCAATCACAAAAAGAAACAATTGATCATTTGAAGAATTATATTTCACAGTAATAATAAAAACGCCGGTTAAAATTTTTAACCGGCGTTTCTCTTTCTAAAAATATTATCAATACAGCCTTCTCACCTTGATCGTCTCCTTCACTTTCTTCAACAACTCCAGTGCATTTTTACTAAGCCCTTTGTCAATATCCAACACCACATAACCAATATCTTCATTGGTGGTAAGATACTGTGCAAGAATGTTGATCTTGTTCTTGGACAACTGTGTATTTATTTTACTCAATACACCAGGCACATTATTATGTATATGCAGAATGCGGTGTGTGCCTTCCTGCGGCGGCAGGCTCAGTGCAGGTATGGTATGAGAACCAAAGCTTACGCCCTTTTCTAAATAATTAAATAATTTACTGCTCACATCTTCGCCAATATTGCTTTGAGCTTCCTGTGTGCTGCCGCCAATGTGCGGAGTCAATATCACATTACTCAATCCCTGCAATGGAGTAGTAAATGTATCACCATTCTTTTCCGGCTCCCATGGAAATACATCAATAGCAGCACCGGCCAATTGCCCATCTGATAGCGCTTTTGCCAGTGAATCTAATTCAACTACTTCACCACGGGCATAGTTTATCAATATGCTTCCCTTCTTAAAATTCTTCAACAGGGCTTTATTGATCATATTTTTTGTGGAGGGCAATTCAGGTACATGCAATGAAATGATATCTGATGTGCCTACCAACTCTTTCAAACTTTTTATTGATGACGCATTTCCTAATGGCAATTTTGTTTCGGTATCGTAAAAGATCACTTTCATACCGAGGCTTTCTGCCAATACACTCAACTGGCTGCCGATATTTCCATATCCAATAATGCCCAGCGTTTTTCCACGGAGTTCATAACTACCGGTGGCATCTTTCATCCACACACCCTTGTGTGCAGCAGTATTCTTATCAATAATTTTTCTTATCAACATAATGGAAGAACCAATCACCAGTTCCGCCACACTTCTTGTATTGCTGTAAGGGGCATTAAACACAGCCACTCCTTTTTTAGTGGCAAATTTCAGATCAACCTGGTTGGTGCCAATACAAAAGCAACCAATAGCCTGCAACTTTTCTGCAGCATCCAACACCTTTTGAGTGATCTTGGTTTTACTTCTTATCCCCAGCAGGTGTACATTTTTTATTTCACTTATAAGTTGTTCTTCGCTCAATGCACCATTCAGTTTCTTTACATTTGAATATCCTGAAGAAGCAAATTTTTTTACGGCGGTGTCACTTATGTTTTCTAAAAAAAGGATATTGATTTTCTCTTTGGGATAACTGGTCTTATTTTTGTCAGGCATGGGCTTATATTATTTAAAAATATTTGCAAATATATTTCATCTGTCTTATTTATGGTGCAAACATTCAGAACACTGCTCAATATCGTTGTGTCATTGCAAATCCCGGGAAGGATCTTGTGTGTGGTTTCGGGTCTCACTTGTGCGGCATATCTTTTTTCATCCTGCAACGGAGCAGCAAATTCAAAACCTGCCAATACAGACAGTATTATTCAGTTGCCGGCGCCAACAGTATTATCAAAAGCAGAAATAGAAAAATACCGCAGGGCTTGTGAGGCATGGTATGATACGTCTCTTAAAGCCAGGGGTTTTAACGGTGGCATCATCGTAGCTAAAAAAGGAAATGTGGTGTTTGAAGATTATATGGGTACTGCCCACCTTAACGGGACTGATACCGTTACAGCTAACACAGCACTTCATATCGCTTCTGTTTCCAAAACATTTACTGCTATGGCGGTGCTAAAACTGGCGCAGGATGGCAAACTGAATATTGATGATGAATTTGTAAAATACTTTCCCAACTTCAATTATCCCGGTGTTACCATCCGCAGTTTGCTCAACCACCGCAGCGGCTTGCCCAACTATGTTCACTTTATGGAGCAATTAAAGTGGAACAAAAAGCAATATGTACTAAATGAAGATGTATTGGATTATCTCATTACAAGAAAGGCATCATTAAAAGATATAGCAAGACCGAATACCCGTTTTTCTTATTGCAACAGCAATTATGCTTTGCTGGCCCTGCTGATTGAAAAATTAAGTGGTATGAAGTATGCGCTGTTTATGCAGCAAACTTTTTTCAAGCCTTTGCAAATGCAAAACACATTTGTGTTTGATACCTCCATGCTGCAAAAAGTAATACCCAGTTACGACTGGAAAGGAGAACTGATACCTTATAATTTTTTAGATGCTGTGTATGGCGATAAAAATATTTACAGCACAGCCCGGGATCTGTTGATCTGGGATAAGGCATTAAACTGTTGTAAAATTTTTAAAGATTCCACATTAATGGAAGCCTTTGCTCCTTACAGTAATGAAAAGCCGGGAATAAAAAATTATGGGCTTGGTTGGCGCATGAACATTTATCCCAACGGAAAGAAAATGATCTATCATAACGGGTGGTGGCATGGAAACAATGCTGCGTTCATCAGGCTGATCGAAGATTCTGCCACCATCATTGTTGTAGGCAATAAATTTAACCGCAATATTTATCATGCCAGGGAAATGGTACCCATATTTGGCGATTTTGGCGATATAGCTCCTGAAGAAGAAGAGCATCCTTCATCTAAAAAGGATCCGGCACCCTCCATCTCACCCGGTAATCAATCGAAGAAAGGCAAGCGTAAATAGGATAATCTCACAGGCATAAAATATTTTTAACCATAAATGTAGTTTATATAAAAATAATAACTACATTTATATCAAATATTAACTACAATGAGCCTTTATCACTTAGGAGAGTTTGAAGAAATTGTTTTACTTACAGTAGCTATTCTCAATGGTGAGGCTTATGGAGTAAGTATTATCGAAGAAATTGAAAGCCGTCTTGACCGGAATGTGAGCCTTGGAGCAATACAAACTGTTTTAAAAAGACTGGAAGATAAAACCCTGGTATCATCAGCGTTTGGCGAAGCAACCAAAATAAGGGGAGGAAAGAAGAAAAGATATTATACCATCACCGCAGCAGGAAAAAAAGTATTGACCCAGGCAAAAGAACAAAGGATGTCTCTCTGGAATTCCATTCCAAAAATGGCATTAAAATAAAATTCATGAAAGAGGTAAGACAAAATAAACCACCTGTGATGGCATTAAAATTTTTCCGTTGGTTTTGCCATCCTTCTTTAAGGGAAGCAATAGAAGGCGACCTGGAAGAGTTGTATCATAAGAACAATGAAAAGTTTGGCTCAAAAAAAGCAACCGGAATGTATTGCAGGGAAGTGTTGTCACTTTTACGCCCTTCTGTTATTGTCAGCATTCATCATTTACTACCAAATAAATTTTCAAATATGAAAAAGTTTCATTGGTTACAACTGGTTGCACTCAATGTGCTGGTGATCACTTGTATTCTTCTGCCATTTTTGCCCGGGCCGTATGATACGCTTTCATTGTCGTTATCAATGGCCGCACAACTATCCGGGTACATTGGGTTGTTGCTGGTACCCATCGGCGCTTTATGGCTGATACAGGAAATAAAAAAAAGAACAGGGAAAGTTGCCATACTGAATAACTGGCGCAGTGGTTATTATTACGCCATCACTGCAACGGTTGTATGTGTTTTATTCAGCGTATTTTTTGCCCTTATATTATTAATGAGCATGGGCATTTCCGCCTGTGTTATTGCTTTGTCCATCACCGCTATCATACTATACAGGCAGGTTGCAGCCATCAGGAAACTAAAACACAGCAGCCATAAAATATTTAATACAGCCCCGCTATACTTCCTCAGTGTGCCGTTGATCGCTTTTTCAGTCTGTTCGTTTTTTGTGAGCCCTGTCAGCGACTACAGCAGGAACTATGCAATAAAGCAAGGACAGCAGCTGGTAGCAGTTATTGAAAATTACAAAGCTGAAAGAGGAACTTATCCACCTTCGATAGAGTCAATCAAATATGTGGCGGAAGTACCCAAGCCTTCGGTAATGGGCATCAGTGAGTTTATTTATGAATTGAACGGGGATTCGTATAACCTGGCATTTGTACAGCACCAACATATTGGCGCTACAAGGGAAGTGGTAATGTACAACAGGAACGATGAACATAACGTAAAAGGTTACTTTGCAAAATACGATGCAAAGCAGCCTCACTGGAAATACTATTGGCTTGATTAAGGTTTACCCAAAAAACAAATAAGCAACTATGATAGAAGTGATGATGCCCACCAGGTCTGCCAGCAGCATTGTGCCAATGGCGTAGCGGGTGTTCTTAATGCCTACAGCGCCAAAATATACGGCCACTACATAAAAAGTAGTATCGCTGCTACCTTGCAAGATGCAACTCAGCCTGCCGGCAAAACTATCAGGGCCAAAGGTTCTCATGGTATCGATCATCATTCCCCGGGCACCGCTGCCACTCATGGGTTTTATCAATGCGGTTGGCAGGCCATCAACAAATTTTGTATCGCTGCCAAACATTACAAACAAACTTTTAATGCCATTGATGATAACATCAAATGTACCACTGCTGCGTAGTAAACTTATTGCCACCAGCATACCCACCAGGTAAGGGATAATTTTTACAGCGGTTTCAAACCCGCCTTTAGCACCTTCTACAAAAGCATCAAACACATTTATCTTTTTATACACGCCGCCAATGATGATAATAAAAAAGATAAGCAATATCAAACCGGTACTCAACTGCTCCGAAAAAATATTTACCCCTACTGTATTTAACGAAAGAATAAATGCCACCAATGCAGCGATGATGGCGGATATGCCCAGTATCCATCCTAAAATAACGGGTTGCAAGATCTTTATTTTTTGTTTGAAGGAAACCATCAGCATAGCTGCCAGTGTGGCGATAAATGTTGCGATCAAACAGGGGAGAAAAATGTCAGTAGGGTTTACTGATTTTTCTCCATGAGGGCCGGTGGTGATTGCCCTTGCAGCAATAACAGTAGTAGGTATTAAAGAAAGCCCTGCAGCATGTAAACACAAAAACATGATCTGTGCATTGCTTGCTTTTTCTTTATCTGGGTTTATTTCCTGCAGGCTTTCCATTGCCTTAATACCAAATGGTGTGGCAGCATTATCAAGCCCCAGCATATTGGCGCTAAAGTTCATCATCATGTGCCCGTGTGCAGGATGTCCTTTAGGCACTCCTGGAAATAACTTTGAAAAGAAAGGCCCTACGATTTTTGAAAGAAATCTTATGCCACCTGCTTTTTCTGCAATGCTCATAAAACCCATAAATAATGCCATGATACCAATGAGCCCGATACATATTTGTACAGCAGCCGTACAGGTAGCAATTACACCATCAACAGGTTTTTGTTTTTTACCCAAAATATAATCAGGCTCAACAATTCTTATGGCAGGAAATTTTGATTGAATAACAGAAGCAGAATCATTTGTAAGCCTGTCGGCAATAATATATTTTGTATCCTTGCCCGCTTCTTTTTCCAATACATAACCATAGTCTTTCATCTGCTTATTTATATCAGCAGTAGAAAAACTGTCTAAAACGGATACATACTTAAACTCATCTTTGGCTGTGCCGGTAACCAGCCTGCCAAAAATATCATCCCTGCTGCTGTTGAAAGTAAAATGAAAAGCTGCAACCAAGAGTGCCACAATAATAAAAGCACTCCATATCCTGCTTAGAGCCATATTGGTTTTTAGTTTATTGGTGATAAGCGTAAACTAAACTACGCATTATAGCGTCAAGATAATGTTTTAATGCGAAATAAAATGTCGCTTTGCTTTTGCAGTACTGTTAGTGCTAAATTTTGAAAGAATATACAGCGTTATCTTACCAGCATTACATTCCCATTTACAACACTCACTTCGTTATTGCCACACACAAATTCAATGGTGTAAATGTAGTTACCTGTTGGCAAATCTTGCCCCTTATATTTTCCATCCCATCCACCGGATTTATCACCAGGGTGAAAGTTGCCATTTAAAAAAACTAATTGGCCATAGCGGTTAAAAATTTTGAATGAGCTTACTGTAACGTTGCCATTTCCCAAAGGCAAAAATCTGTCATTCAAGCCATCGTTATTAGGCGAAAAAGCAGTTGGCATTGAAACGTTACTGTTATCGCAGGTAACAAAAATGCGTATCTCGTCGCTTGCTTTGCAACCACCTTCATTGCTTACCTCTACACGGTAAGTGGAGTTTTTATTTGGAAATGCTGCCGGGCCAGGACAGTTATAGCAACTTAGACCGGGTGTATTATCCCATTTATAAGTTGTGATATCACCTGAGTAAACAGGAGATAGTGAAACAGGGTTTCCGGCATTTGTAGTAATGTCTGTGCCAATATTTACAAAAGGTTGTTGGTAAACTTTTACTGTAATGATTGCACTGTCTGTAAAACAATTGAGGTTATCAGCGGCTACAACTTTATATGAGGTAGTAATAGTTGGGGTTGCAACCGGATTGTTTATAGATGTATTACTCAAACCCTGGGCAGGAGACCAGGAATATTTTTCTGCCCCACTCATATTTAGTTGTATCGGTTTGCCAAGGCAAATAGCTGTATCGTTTGAGCCTGTCAATGTAAATGGCTTTTTAACTGAAATGAAAACGGTGTCAGTTTTTTCACAGCCGGCATTATTTGCTGCTGTTACAAATACATAAACGTCATTTTGAGTATTAATGATGGGGTTGCTGCAGGTACTACAGTTTAATGATGCTGCAGATCTCCAGCTATATGTATTGGCTCCGGTTGCCTGTAATTGAAGAGGCGAACCAGCGCAGATCATAGTATCATTTCCTGCAAAAACAGAAGGCAGGGCTTTTATTTCGATGGCTGTTGTAGCAGTGTCTGCACATCCTTCATTGTATGATGCTGTTAATTGTACCTGGTATGTTCCTGCATCAGTAAATTGTTGAGAAGGGTTTTGTAGTGATGAAACATTGCCATTGCCAAAGTTCCATTTCCATGTTATTGTGCCATTATCATTATTGAGTTGATCGCCGGTGAAGTTGACTGTTGTTGATCCGCAGTATTCAGGATTGTTCCCACCAATACTTATTTCTGGTTTTCTGTACACCTGTATATAATTATTTCTAACCATACTATCCATACATCCATATTGGGTGGTAATAAAAAGCTTTGCTGTATAATTACCACTGGATGCATATTGGTGCAAAGGATCAATTTCAGTAGAAGAACTTCCATCACCAAAATCCCAGCGACGGGAAATTACAGGGCTTCCTGAAAAAGATGAATCCCTGAATTGAACAGCTTGCTCATTACATACTATTGCATTTTCTGCTTTAAAATTAACGCTCGTATTATAAAGCCTGATAGTATCAGCACTATAAAGTGGAACAGCACAACCAAGGCTGTCTTTTAATACTACTCTTGGAATAAAATTGCCTGGTGTATAGTAAGTATAATTAACTGCTGAATCATTAGAGATATAAGAAGTGCCGTCATTAAAATCCCAGATAAATGATACTTTATCCTGTGTTGTTACAGCAAAAGCAACCTGCAAAGGTGCACAGCCATTTTGCGGACGATAACTTAAAGTACCTGAAGGTGCACTGATCCTGATCCTTACTGAATCGGTGCTGAAGCAGGTATTGGAACGTATAGCTGTTAATGTAGCGACAAAAGTTCCTGGTGTTGAATAATAATAATTTGGATTTAAAGTAGATGAATAGCCACCATCACCAAAATTCCAGGTGTATGAACTGGCATTGGTTGAACTATTAATAAATTCTGCATGGTACGGAATACATAATCCAACTGTATCATTTGTATTAAATGAAGCGCTAACAGTTTTAACCTGTATATACCCAGGTTTTGAAATTGAATCGGTGCAACCAAATGCATCAATCACTGTAAGTCTTGGCGTATAATCTCCGTCGCTTGCATATTGTTTCACAGGCAATGCATCAGTAGAGAATGTATTATCACCAAAATCCCAACTGTAAGAAAGACCTTCGCCCAAAGAAGTGTTTTGAAATTGCACCCTGTCATTGATACAGGTAATAAAATTGGGCGAATTGAAATTTGCAATTGGCTGATAAATATTTACCGGAGTTGCATACATAGCTGTATCAATACATCCTGCGGAGTCTGTAACAACAAGCGAAGGAAAATATTGACCTGCATTATCATAAGTGTGAGGCACTACGGTTTCTAAAGTATTATAATTCCTGCTTTGTCCATCTCCAAAATTCCAGTACCAATGAGTGATATTGCCAGCGGATGAGTCTATAAACTGAATCGTTTTATTTATACAACCTCCGGCAGTGCTTAAGGAAAATGCTGCAACAGGCGATGATACATACACATAATTGGTTTTTGTTTTTGTTGAAGTGCATCCATTTATATCTTCAATGGAAAGGGTAATGGTATAGCGGCCACCGTTTTCATAACTATGCTGTATAGTGTCGGATGTGGATGTGCTGTCAATAATGCCATCGCCAAAGTTCCAGGTATATTTTGCAATGTTTTCTTTATTTACCCCTGTTGAATAAAACGAAAACATTTCACCTTTACAGGCCATGTTTTTTGTTGCAGCAAAATCGGCTGTATCATTAATGATATTAACTGTTATTGAATCTGTATTAGTGCATTGTCCGCTATTGGTTGTAAGCTTTACAATATATTTTTGAAAAGCAGGGAAAATATGTGCAGGGCTTTGCAAAGTGGAAACAGTGCCATCACCAAAATCCCAACGCCAGCTTTGTGCAGCCACGGAGCTATCATTAAAAGACACTTGCTTTTTATCAGTACAGTTAAAAACAGGAGTAAACTTTGCAAGGCCTGGCAATACACTGATAATATTATTTTTAGTAACAGAGTCGCTGCAACCGTTGTTCCATGCAATAAGTTTTACACTGTACACAGCACTGTCTAAATATTGATGCACAGGATTTTCATCAGTAGAACTATTACCATCACCAAATTTCCATTGCCACCTGTCGGCAGGGGAAGCATTGCTGGTAAAACTGATATCAGTACGTGGGCAAACCTGGCTGGCGCTAAAACTAAAGTCAACGTTAGGGAGTGTACCTGTTCTTACTGCACTGTCAATTATCACCGTATCCCTGCAGCCGTTTTCTGTTGTAATAAAAAATTTGACTGTGTATATGCCTGTATCTGTATAAACTTCTGTTGGATATCTTAATGTGGAAGTATGGCCGTTTCCAAAGTCCCATAAATAACTTACCACACTGTCGTATGAGTTAATGGCAGGATTGGGTTTAAAAGTGTATGGGATACAACCACCGCCTTCTTTGGTATCAATGCTCATAGAAGGAGGAATACTTCTGATATAGCGAAATTTAACAGCTGTGTTGGTACAGCCCGGCGCATTTGTTACGGTTAGGCTTACGTTAAATTCACCTGCTGTGTTATAAGTGTGAGAAGGGTTTTTGGAATTAGATGAGTCGCCATCGCCAAAACTCCAGTTCCAGTTAAGGGCACCAATGGAATTATCAGCAAAAGTTACCGGTGCAGGAGACAGGCAAAAGAAACTATCACTTGCAGTGAAATCAGCAACAGGGGGTTCCAATACAGTAATTATTTTTGTTACAGAATCAGAGCAGGTTCCAAAGTTGCTGATGAGTTTTACGGCATGATCTCCTGCAGCATTCCATGTTTTTGTAAGGCTTTCACCAAATCCTGTGCTGCCATCTTCAAATATCCACCTTGATGCAAGCGGTGCAGGCGTGCTTGCATTTGTAAGCGTCATCGTTTTATTTATACAAACAGTATCTAATGATTCAATGATGGTTTGATTATTTTTTATAGTAAGAGTATCGCTCAATATAATGGTATCACTACAGCCAATATTGTTTTGAGCAATTAATTTTATTGAGAATAAACCTCCTGCATTATAAATATGTGAAGGATTTGCATCTGTTGCGTTAGTGCTATCTCCAAAATCCCATGTATAATTTATTGATCCGGGGCCTTGTGTTGTATTGGTAAAAATGATTGTTTCCGGCGGCCTGCACATTACTGGCTGTGAAAAACTGAATGAAGCTTTTAATGGGTCAGATGCTTTTATATAAGCCAGTTTATTCAGCGTATTAAAACAACCGGCATCATTAGTTGCTTTTAATGATACATTATAATTGCCTGTTTGTGTAAATGAATGTGATGGATTTTGTTCATTGCTTCTTGTACCATCATCAAAATCCCATTCCCAGGATGTAATAGTGCCGAAGTTGGTTGTAGTTTGGTCAGTAAATGTTGATACAAACGGGATGCAGTTAGAAGAATCATTTACAGAAAAATTCACCCTTGGCTTATCATACACCGTGATGAAAGAGATTTTTGTAATGCTGTTTGTTCCTGAAGTATTTGACACTGTTAAGGTAACAGTATATGTGCCTGGATTAATATACGTGGTAGATGGATCTTTTATTGCTGATAGTGTTCCGTTTCCAAGATCCCAGTTCCAGCTTACAGGATTGCCGGATGAATTATCTGTAAAATTTACAACTAAAGGAGCACAGCCTGAAACAGGAGTGGAAGAAAACGCTGCAACGGGTTGTGCATATATTTTTTTAAATGGAACAATAAGAATAACCAGTGCCGTAAAAAAATATAAGTAAATTTTTTTCATGAGGGCTTAAATATTGATTCTTGAAATTGATCTGTT
>JAZKGV010000102.1:0-21446 GCA_040385725.1 Bacteroidota bacterium
AAAAGCCAACTTTAAAAGTTGACTTTTTCAAAAATTTATTCTTCTCCTAAAAACGGATACCTGTAATCTGTTACCGGAACAAATGTTTCTTTAATAGTTCTTGCACTTAACCAGCGATACAAATTCAGCATAGAACCTGCTTTATCATTGGTACCACTTGCCCTTGCACCACCAAATGGCTGCTGTCCTACAACCGCTCCCGTTGGTTTGTCATTGATATAGAAATTACCAGCGCTGTTTCTTAATTTATTTGTTGCCTGTTCTACTGCATAGCGGTCTTTTGCTATCACGGCACCAGTTAACGCATACGGCGAAGTGCTGTCAACTAATTTCAAGGTTTCATCAAATTTATTTTCATCATACACATACACGGTCAACACTGGCCCAAACAATTCTTCACACATGGTTACATAATCAGGATCGAGTGCTTCGATAACAGTTGGCTCAATAAAGAAGCCCTCTGTTTTATCGCACTTACCTCCTACCCATACTTTTGCTTTGGCATCTTTCTTTCTTGCACCTCGGATATAAGTTTCCAGTTTATCAAAACTCTTTTCATCAATTACTGCGTTTACAAAATTGCTGAAATTTTCCACTGTCCCCATCTTCATCGTTTTTACTTCGGCCACTAATTTCTTTCTTACTTCAGCGGCTATATTGGATGGAATGTATGCTCTTGAGGCAGCGCTGCATTTTTGTCCCTGGTATTCAAACGCACCTCTTGCCAAAGCAGCTACCACCACATCGGGATCGGCACTTTTGTGAGCAATCACAAAATCCTTTCCACCTGTTTCACCAACAATACGGGGATAGGTTTTGTAGATATTCATATTCTTACCAATGGTTTCCCACATCCTGTTGAACACACCGGTGCTGCCGGTAAAATGTATGCCTGCAAAATCAGGGTGATTGAAAACAACTTCACCGATAGTTGGCCCATCAATAAAAACCAGGTTGATAACGCCATCGGGTAGCCCGGCCTCTTTTAAAATACGCATGAACATTTGTGCACTATACACTTGTGTATTGGCGCATTTCCAAATTACTACATTGCCACACATGGCTGCAGATGTGGGAAGGTTGCCCCCAATAGCCGTAAAGTTGAAAGGCGTTAATGCAAAAACAAATCCTTCCAGCGGACGATATTCCACCCTGTTATTTACACCGGGACTGCTGATTGGTTGTTGACGATATATATCACTTAAAAAGTGAACATTGAAACGTAAGAAATCTATGAGTTCACAAGCAGCATCAATTTCTGCCTGGTAACAGTTTTTACTTTGCCCCAACATAGTTGTGCCGTTCATATACGGCCGGTACTTTGTTGCTATGAGATCAGCGGCTTTTAAAAATATATTCGCCCTGTTTTCCCAACTCATGTTGGCCCATTTATCTTTTGCTCGTAAAGCTGCATTAATAGCTCTTGTTACATGCTTTGCTTCGCCTATGTGAAATTTACCCAGCACATGGTTACGTTCATGCGGCGGACGAATGTCCATGGTATTGCCTGTTCTTACTTCTTCTGAACCGATGTACATGGGTACATCTATCGTTTGGCTTTTTAATTCAGCCAATACTTCTTTTAATCTTTTCTTTTCGGCACTGTTGGGTGCATAGTTCAATACCGGCTCGTTGGCTGGCGTTGGATAATAAAAATCTCCGAATTGCATGGCAGCTTATTTTTATAGTTATAAAAGATGAACAAAGGTAAAGCCTCAAATTTCTTTAGCCACGAATTACACTAATTAACACGAATTGATTTAGCCACAGATTGCACAGATTCACACAGATTATAAACCAAGCCTCCGACTTCCTTATTTCTTATTTTTCATTTCTTATTCCTTATTTCCTTAAGCCTCAGCTTCCTTTTCATTCATCAAATACGCCTTTATAAACCCATCCAGCTCTCCATCCATCACTGGCCCCACATTTCCTACTTCATAATCGGTGCGGTGGTCCTTTATCATTTTATACGGATGAAAAACATAACTCCGTATCTGGCTGCCCCACTCTATCTTTTTCTTTTTGCTGTTGGCAGCATCACGTATTTCGTTTCGCTTTTGTATCTCTATTTCATAAAGCCGGCTCTTCAGCATTTGCATGGCAAGCTCACGGTTACCAAGCTGGCTCCTGTCCTGCTGACACACCACTACAATACCTGTTGGGATATGTGTTAACTGTACCTTCGTTTCCACCTTGTTTACATTCTGTCCGCCGGCACCACCACTTCTTGATGTTTCCATTTTTACATCAGCAGGATTAATATCGATCTTGATGGTATCATCAACCAATGGATATACATTTACCGACGCAAAGGAAGTATGGCGCCTTGCATTACTATCAAAAGGAGAAATACGAACGAGGCGGTGTACACCACTTTCTGCTTTTAAAAAACCATACGCAAACGGGCCTTCAAATTCAAAGGTGCAGGTTTTAATACCGGCTCCATCGCCATCCTGCCAATCAAGTTCTTTAATGCTCCAGCCCTGCTTTTCGCCATACATGCGGTACATGCGGCTGAGTATCTGTGCCCAGTCCTGGCTTTCGGTGCCGCCTGCCCCGGAATTTATCTGCAGCACAGCAGGCAATTCATCTTCGGGCTGATTGAGCGTACTTTTAAATTCTGCATCTTCCACCAGTTGCAGGGCTTTGTCGTAAGCTTCTTTGGTTTCTTCTTCGGTGGCATCACCGCCTTTCCAAAACTCAAAGAGTACGGCAAAGTCTTCCACAGCAGCATCGGTAGCATCAAAAAGACCTACCCAATACTCGTTGTTCTTAATTTCTTTTAAGATGGAAGTAGCCCGTGCATTATCATCCCAAAAACCGGGGCTGAGAGAAAGTTGTTTGGATTCTGCTATTTTATTTTGTCGGTTAGCGACGTCAAAGAAACCTCCTCAAGACAAGAACACGGTCTCTTATAGCTTTTAAATTTTCAATTGTCATGGCGCAAAAGTAAGGGAAATCAGTTTACAGTTTGTAGTTTACGATTTAGGGTTTGGGGCTGTGAACAATAGTAAGATTGGTGGCCTTCAGTTCCGGGTGTTCATTTCAAATCCGGCACAGAAGCAAGGCTGCAAAGCTTCACCGTGTTTTCCATTTCCATCCGGCAGCCCTTGGGCAAGAAAAAAATTTGGCAGCAACAAAAAAGATTTTGATATTAGAGCATCCTTAATTGCTATTTACTCTCTCTCTTGTTATCCCGTCAATTAGAGGAAGCATAACCCTGAAGACTAATAAAATGGTAGCACCCAAATTTATTCAATTTAAATTTGGTTTTTAATAATACGGAAATATAACTGTTAGCAGCAACCAAAACTCGTTATATTATGAGGTTTCGTAAAAGAGTAAAAGTATTTCCAGGGTTTTATTTAAACTTCTCCGGCTCCGGTGTTAGTTCTACAATTGGTACAAAAGGTGCCAGTATTAACTTCAGTAAAAAAGGTGCTTATTTAAATACGGGAATTCCTGGAACCGGTTTATACAACAGACAGCGAATCGGAAACGATCAAGACGATATTCCGGTGCCAAGAGAACCCGAAATAGAATTAAGCAATCCTGCCGTTGGTGAAATCAAAAGTGCAGAGAAGGAGCTATTGACTAGCGCAAGTCTAACTGAATTAAAAGAATCTGTGCATGAAGCATACAATGACAGAATTGAACTTACAAGTGAAATAGAAAAAACTAAAAAAGAAATCAAGTCAGCAAAAACAAATCGAATAATTGCATGCATTTTTATTGTGGGATTATTTATTAAGTCATTGAAATCAAAAATAGTAGAGAAGGAAGAATATTTAGTTGACTTACAAAATCAGTTGCAGCTTTGCTTTGTTAATATTGATATTCATTTTGATAAAAGCTTAGAGAAAGAGTATGAAAAAGTTGTGAGTAATTACAACTCATTATTAACTACACAAATAATCTGGGATATAACTGCATCATTTGAGCAAGACAGAAAACTTACACGAAGTGCCGCAACAACTGTTCAAACACGTGTTCCAGTGTCTTTTAGTTTTGAAAACATTGATATAATTAAGTCTTCATATCAAGCTTTTCATTTTGAAAATAAGAATGGCGGAGATTTATATATTTATCCTGCTTTTGTAATTATCACAAGCGACAAAAAAGAGTTCGCTTTAATAGATATAAAAGAATTCGAG
This sequence comes from Bacteroidota bacterium, assembly GCA_040385725.1. Taxonomy (GTDB): domain Bacteria; phylum Bacteroidota; class Bacteroidia; order Chitinophagales; family Chitinophagaceae; genus Ferruginibacter. The sequence continues at coordinate 4,158 of JAZKGV010000102.1, forward strand.
ATGAATTTTAAAGAGTCGAGATTTATGGAAGAAGAAATAATTCCTTCAGATACGAAAATAATTGATACAACTTGGGCGAAAGTAAATAAGAACGGAGAGCCTGACAGACGATTTAAAGGAAATTATGAAATACCGATTGTTAGGTATGGACAACTTCATTTAAACTCTAATTCAGGTTTAAACGAGTCATATGCATTTAGCAATTTCGAAAAATCAGAAACATTTTTCGAAACATTTGCAAGCTATAAAAATTTATTTTAGCTAAGACCGCTATTCGTTGCTGACCTAAAAATTATTTATACCATTTATTTTTGTCCCATCCGGATTTTCACATTTTACTTTTGAAATTTAAAAAAAGTTTTATTGGGAAACCCAGACGAACAAAAAAACTTTAATTGCAAGGCAGATGATGCCGGGCGACAGTTGTAAAAAATATGGGCACTTTTATTATGACAGATAACAAAAACTTATTGCTAAAGAATAAAACAACTATCATTTATAGCATCAGCCTGGCTTTCCTGCTGTTTGTTCTAAAATGGTTAAAACTTCGTTTTATAATATTTGACCACTCATTTGAGATCTACATCGGGTTTATTGCAGTCATTTTTACAGCATTAGGTATATGGCTTGCCTTAAAACTTTCAAAGCCAAAAATTGAGACCGTCGTGGTTGAAAAAGAAGTGTATGTAAACAGGAATGAGAGTTTCATTCTGAATGAATCTCTTGTCTCCCAACTTGCACTAAGCAAACGGGAGTTGGAAATATTGGGCTTATTGGCACAGGGCCACAGCAACCAGGAAATTGCTACAAAACTTTTCGTTTCATTAAGCACCGTAAAAACACACATTCAAAATCTTTTTGAAAAGTTAGATGTGAAAAGACGGATAAAGGCAGTTGAAAAGGGAAGAAGATCAAAGCTCATCCCTTAATACTTCGCCAGGCTCAGTGCAAGCCCTCATACTTTGGTATGAAAAACAAACCTGCAAACAAAAAATGGCCGAAAGTATGACCGGAAAAAGCTTTGCAATAGCCATATTTGCCCAACAAAAAATAAAAAATGAAAAAGAATATCATCATCTACGGGCTCATAGCAGGCGTTATTGTTTCTATTGCAATGCTGACCAGTGTTAACTATATAAGCCATTGTGAAGGCAATGTTGATTATGGCACCAGTATGCTCATCGGGTATGCTTCTATGCTCATCGCCTTTTCATTAGTGTTTGTTGGCATTCGCAATTACAGGGATAAATACAATGGAGGCGTTATCAGTTTTGGCAAAGCGTTTAAAATAGGGAGTATGATCGTTTTGATCGCTTCCACCATTTATGTTGTTGCCTGGATGATCGACTACTTTTTTTTCATGCCCGATTTTGCAGAAAAAATTTCAACACACATGCTTGACGAACTGAAAGCAAGCGGGGCTAGCCAGGCAGAAATAGACAAGGAAACAAAAGAAATGGCAGGTTTTGTCGTAAATTATAAAAATCCATTGTTTGTTGCGATGATGACCTACGTGGAAATTTTACCCGTGGGGTTGATCGTAACGCTGATCAGTTCATTAATTTTAAAAAGAAAAGCAGCAAAACAATAATTCCCAATGGCTGAAAAAAAATCAAAGCTTGCCGTAATAAAAACCAAACCTACGGCTGCAAGCGTGGAAGATTTTATTAATAACCTTACCGCTGAACAAAAACGTAAAGACAGTTTTGTACTGTTGGAAATGATGAAAAAAGCAAGTGGTGAGGAGCCGGTATTGTGGAGCAACTCGATCATTGGTTTTGGTAATAAACGATACAAAAGCCCCACCACCGGCAGGGAAGTTGATTGGCTGCTGATAGGTTTTGCTCCCCGTAAAACCAACCTGTCATTATACCTGATGGTAAACATTAAGGAACAGGCTGCTGCCCTTGAAAAGCTGGGCAAACATACAACCGGTGTGGGCTGCCTCTACATAAATAAGCTGGAAGACATTGACCTGGAAGTGCTGAAAGGAATGATAGATGCATCATTAAAGAAGAAGTAGCATATTCTATTTTACTTCATAACACACCGCCGCAATCCACCCTATCATTTGTCGCCACACACCCTCTCCTGCTGTAAAGAGTTTTTTATCTTTGTGTAAACAAAAGCAAGGACTAAAAAAACACAATCACAAAATCAAAAAAAAATTATCATGACAAACAACACTGTAACATTACACCGGGTAATTGCTGCAAAACCAGAAAAGGTTTTTCGTGCCTTTGCCGATCCCAATGCTTTAGCGTGGTGGATACCTCCTTACGGATTTTTATGCACCGTACAGGAAATGGATTTTAAAACAGGCGGCAGCTACAAAATGTCGTTTATTAATTTTTCAACAGGTAATGGTCATTCTTTTGGGGGAGAATATCTTGAGATAAAACCAAACGAATTTATTAAACACACTGATAAATTTGACGACCCCAATTTACCTGGTGAAATGATCACTTCTGTTTGGTTAAAAGAAGTTGTATGCGGAACTGAAATTAAAATAATCCAGGAAGGTATCCCATCTGCGATACCTGTGGAAATGTGTTATCTTGGTTGGCAGGAATCTTTAGAGAAACTGAAAAGATTAGCAGAAACAGAAATACCGGATGCCGGATAAAAGCAACCGGATTACCGCAGGCTGCGTCACATGCAAATAATTACTTTCTATCTTTAAGTACAAAAAAAACTTGTCATGATCACACTTAACTATTCAACAAACATTAAAGCTCCCAGGGAAAAAATATGGGAAATATTATGGAACGATGATACCTATCGTAAATGGACAGCCGCTTTTATGGAAGGCTCCTATGCCGAAAGCACATGGGAAGAAGGAGACAAAATATCATTTCTTGCCCCGGATAAAGGTGGCATGTTCGGCATTATAGAAAAGAAAGTACCCAACACCGAAATGAGCTTCCGGCACAAGGGAGAAATAAAAGATGGTGTGGAAGAAATAAAGAATTGGGAAAATGCAACCGAACGTTACTTTCTTTCAGACAAAGACGGCGGTACACAATTAGATGTGGTGCTGACAATGGATGATGAGAACAAAGAGTTTGCCGGGTATTTTAATGATGTATTTCCAAAAGCATTGGGCACTATAAAACAATTGGGCGAAAGCTAAACCGGATGCTGGGTGGATGTTAATTCAAATCTGAAATCACAAAGCCTGCTTTTTCTTTATGTTGTTGTTATGTATTTTTCATAAATGAAAAAATACTTTTTAATTCCCCTGCTGACATAGGGCTGTCATTACCTCAATTAATTTTACATCATCAACAGTAATGAGCAGCTATGCAAAAAAAGCAAACAGTAACATTTTGTCCCGCCAGTAGTAAGCAATGGAAACAGTGGCTAAAAGATAACCATCAAACTACCCAATCTGTGTGGCTTATTTTATATAAACAGTCGTCTGGCAAGCCGGTAATTAGCTGGAGTGATGCTGTGGACGAAGCACTATGCTTTGGATGGATAGACAGTACAAGAAGACCAGTGGATGATGAAAAGTTTGTACAGTTCTTCTGCAAACGAAAACCAGCAGGCACATGGTCAAAAATAAATAAAGAAAAAGTTGAAAAGCTGATCGCAGCAAAGCGAATGACAAAGGCCGGGTTGCAAAGTATTGAAACAGCCAAACAAAATGGATCATGGACAATACTGGATGCTGTAGAAGCACTCACCATACCGAAAGACCTTGAGAAAGCTTTTAAAACCAATAAAGGCTCCAAAAAATATTTTATGGGTCTGAGTAAGTCTGTAAAGAAAATGATGCTGCAATGGCTTGTGCTTGCCAAACAACCAGCAACAAGACAAAAACGAATGACTGAAATAGTAACGCTGGCAGCAAAGCAAACAAGGCCACAGCAATTCTTGTAAAGAATATGCACTACTGCCTGCTCCTTATTCTATACCGGGAGGTTTTTTATTACTAAAAAACGTACCTTCCATTTCCAAAATTAACCAGTTATGACAAGGTCATTGACCCTCCTATTAATTCTTATATGCGGCTTTATTCAGCCATCAAAGGCACAGATCAATTTTTCAATTGAAGAGCCATACTATCAAAGCGGAATAGGTACTCCTGACAACATTATAACTGATAGTACTTTTTATGCGCTAGTGCATATCAATTCCTCCACTTTTGAAATTGCCAGTGTAAAGGCCGTTGCCGAAGACAGTATTTTTACACTGTTATATGATAATGCCTGGGGATCTTTCAGGGGAAAAATAAATATTTCCGGCTATACACAGGGAGTAAAACGCCAATTGAAAGTTATAGTAAGAGATATAATCGGCAATGAAAAGATCGATTCAATTGGCTACACGTATGCTAAAAAGCCCACCAGTAAAATTTTATTACCCCTTGCTTTTAGCAATGGCTATCCCTCTCTTCCCATAAAAGTTAATATAACAGGCGTTGACAGCTTGTGGGCAAGAATAGAAGTGTCTTTTAATTCCCCTACTACTACCATTGCTTTTCTTGATACATTTTTTATACCAGGAGGTGTTATTGATACAACTATCAATGTAAATAATTCACTGTTTGGGTATGGCTCTGTGAAAGTGACGGTATGGGATAAATTTGGCCAAGGCAACGCTTACAACACTGTTGATATTTTTGCCGATGGCGGGTTATTTATCACTCCGTATTATACAGGTAATGGAAAAATCATTGATTTTAATTACAACAAAATACTGGAATTAAAAGACAGCTACCTCTATCATATTGACAGCAGCAGGCAGGCAACCCAATTGCCAGGTTCTAATTATACCAGCAACCCCTCCGGCAAGCTTACAATATTTGGTGCCCTTTATTTTGGCAACGACTGGACACCCGACAGTATTTATCATGACGGTGGCGGTTCAGCAAATGTTGCTGGCAAATACAAAACAAATTTCTGGTCGTATTTTGATGGTGGTGGCGACCATTCTGCCGTAAACCTTGTGGACATGGAAACCAGGACCACCACATTGCTGGACGATGGACCGGTATTAGAGTCAGGGGGTTCTTACAGCACTGTTGCAGAAAACGGGCTCGTTGTATTTTATCACGGCCCCACATCTGGTTTTTCAAAATATAAAAATGGTGTAAGAACCCCCATTGGCACAAATATTACAGGCCAATGCTACTACCCAATTACAGATGGCGAATACGTGCTGTATCAAAAAAATGAAAGCGCATATAGATTCAAACTTTGCCTTCATAACGGGGTGATGGATACAGTACTAAGCACTATAGAAAGTTTGCAGGGTCCTAGTTCAACTCCTTTACCTTCTCCAACCTACTATGAACTGGTAAATAAAACGGCAGCTTATGTAAAGCCCGGCACATCAGGGCAATCACAGATATGGCTTTGGGACAGTCTTGGAAATAATACACAGGTAACATTTTTTGGCAACAGCAGTTTGATACAAGCGATAAACCCTTCCGGCGATCTGGTCTTTAACAGGTATGACGGTTCTACATCAAAGCTATATTATTTAAAAAGAGGAAATCTTGTACCAAGGGACTTAGGCCCTGTAAGCTATGGAAAAATTGTGTACAGGGATTCTGCATGGTATAAAATAGAGGGACGCTATATTTATAAATTAAATCCGGAAGCAAACATTACAGTTGCCAATGGTAACTGGACAAACCCTGCAAGTTGGGAAGGTGGAACTGTACCATTGCCCAATGCCGACGTAATTGTTACAACAAATATTATTGTTGATACAAATGTTATTTGCAACACATTAAAAGTGGTGCCACCGGGAAGTATAACGGTATTACCTGGGGTAAATGTAACGGTGCTGCAGTAGGAACAGACGTGTTTTTATTTATGGCTTACAATAAATCTGCAAATAAAATTTTAGTATGAAACTGCTACTGCTCTCCGGATATTTCATTTTAATATTTTCCTGCAAAAGCAATGATACTGCTTTACTATCCTACTCAAACGCATTTAAAAGCACTGTTGGCTATAAAATGGAACTTAAATCCAAGTCGCTTACAGTTACAACAGAAGCAGATTTCAATATTGACTCTGTAAGTAATGGACTACTCAAAGTAAATACGATCATAAATAAAATGACTTGGCAAGATGGCGGCTCTGATATTGAAAAAGATCAAAACAATCACCTGAAGCAATTTACCGGTGTACCTTACTATTTTGAAATGGACAGTACGGGAAAAATTATTAAACCATTGACCAATAAAGAAACAAATGAGGATGCCTCAAAAATATTTGATGTAAAACTTTTTTTTCCTGGCTACCCTGCCGGCCTCATAAAAGCTGGTGAAAAATGGGAAGGCTCAAGACAAATACATGACATGGTATTTGCGTCAGTAAAAACTACCAGTACACTCAATAAGATTGATGGCGACAATTGTTATGTAAATATGCAATACAGGTTTGTTGAAGACACAAAAATGTTTACCAAAAAATTTGAAGGGTTATATTTAATCGATAAAAACACAGGGTTGCTTACAAGTGGCAACCTGTTAATATCCGGTTTTAACGGCTTTAGCAATACTTCAGGAACAATTCAAATTTCGAGAATAATATAAAGCCCTGCAACTGCAGGGCCTGGTTATTATTGGGGTCGATTGATCTTATTCGGTAACCGGTTTCCCATCCAGCAACACATTACTACTGCTCTTCAGTTTAAACAAAGGTGGGGCCGCATTCAGCGTAACCTTATTCATAAAAATATCCTTTGCATCGGTTGATACAAATCCTTTTTTGGCAGTGATGTTCATGTTTTCCATGTAAATACTGTCAACCGGTGTGCCTGGCAGGCCGGTAAATGAAATGGCTGTTTCAGCGCCTTCACACAGTACATTGCTGATATGGAAGTTGGTGAAGTGAGGTATTTTGTCATCCACTGCTTCGCCACCATTGTTGTTGGCGGCGGTTTTACCTGCAGGCATATCTTCATAGTAAGTGGTGAACAATATTGCTTCTTCCTTTATGTTCTTCATCCTGATATTGTCAATGTAAATATCTTTTACCAATCCTCCCCTGCCCGGGTTGCTCTTTACACGGATGCCAATATCAGAGCCCTCAAAATCACAATCCACCACATAAATATTTTGCATACCACCATCCGTATTGCTTCCAATAACAAAACCACCATGTGCCCGGTAAACAACACAATTGGCAATTAAAATATTCTGCAACTGTGCTTCACCGGCAGCTTTACTGCCACGGCTGCTTTTCATACAAATACCATCATCACCCACGCTTAAAGCAGTATTGTATATCACTACGTTTTTGCAGGCGCTTATATCAATGCCATCGCCATTTTGTGCCCACCATTCGTTGAACACAGATACACCATTAATGGTAAGGTCGGTACATCGGCTGGGATAAAAAACAAACTTGGGAGAGTTGCGTAAGGTTACACCTTCCACCAAAATAGTTTTGCACTGGATAAAAAATACCATGTATGGGCGGAGAAAATCCCTTGCCCGTAAATAATCTTCTGCTTTTACATCTTTCTTATCCTTTAAAGCTTTTACATACTCTTCTCCATTCATTGCATCATAAGTAGGCCACCATATTTTTCCATCTTCACTCACCACGCCTCCTGATTTTTTTAGTTCATCCCAGGCGACAGCAGTTACTTTATTTTTCTTAACTGGTCTCCAGCTTTCACCTGCGCCATCAAAAGCGCCTTCGCCGCTAATAGCAATATTATCTGCTTTGTAAGCATACACAGGAGAAGCCGGTACAAAAGTTTTTCCATCACCGCTCATATTGATGATGGGATATTGTGTACGGTCGGGAGTAAATTGTACAAGCGCATTTTTTTCAGTGTATAGATTCACATTGCTTTTTAATTCTATCGGGCCTGTTATCCATTTACCGGCAGGCACAACCACTTTGCCACCTCCTGCCTTTGTACAAGCATCAATGGCTTTTGCAAAGGCTTCTGTGTTCAGTGTTTTACCATCTCCCACTCCACCATAATCTTTTATTGAAAATACTTTGTCGCTGAATGTGGGCAACGGAACTACAGGCATTTTAAAAGGAGCTTTTGCGGTGTAGTATGCAATATTTTTTTCCTGTGCAGAAACTGCAACTGAAAAAAGCAGGGCAATGATGCTGGTAAAAATGTATTTCATAATTGTGGTTTAGCAATCCGGTTCAAAACTAAATCACCTGTTGTTAAGTAAACCTAAAAGTTACGGAAACGTTGTCAGGAGCGAAAGTAGGTTTTGATGTTTCTCACATAGGAACTAAGAACGCTAAGAGATAATTTGTTGCCAGGCTGGTTTGTAAGAAAATCCTTTTAATAAACAGCCTTGCACTTCTCAAATTTTCATTTTATCTTTAAAAGCATGAAAAAGCTATTATTCATTTTTTGTACACTTGGCAGCATTACAGCCAGTGCCCAATTGCCAAAAGTGGAATTGTACGATTTAATAAAGAAGTTTTTATATGACAGCACCGGCTACAGTAATGTGGGCGACTGGAACAAAAAATTTCCTGTAAAATGGAAGGAAGACAGGGTAATAATGAGTGATGATACCGCTATTAATTTTTACCGCTCCGGCACTGCTGATATCACCATTAAAGGCAAAAATTTTACGCAGGAGAATAAACAACCTGTAAAATGGAACCTGATGCTGAAAGGCCCACGCATGGGCTACACCAATTTCAGCATTATCAGTTCTCCTTCAAAAGAACTGTCGCCAAAATATATTATCGACAGCCTGTTTGGCAACAAACCATTTAAAGCCAAATTGCTGAAAAGTTGTGATAGCAAAACACTGGCCGGCTATTATTATTACGAAGTAAAGCTTCCTAAAAAAGACCTGTTCTTTATTAAGTTTAGCTGGCTTTCAGTAAACGGCAGTACTGCTTTGCGTATTGATGCCTATGATGACTGGAGCAAATATGCTGTAAAATTAGATTGCCCGAAATAGATAATCACAAACCTCAATTCTTTACAGAGGGCAATGGTTTGGAAATGGTTTGACAGTTTTTTTCATTCATCAAACCGGCAGTTAAAAAAGCGCCAAGGCTTCCGAAAACAGGGAAACGCCCATATCTGATGCGGCATTGAATTGGCAAATAACAACGCCACAAATTCATTTATTCCTTTAAAGCCAGGATATGAGTTTTTAGCCTCCGGCACTATGTAATAATCTATCACATAAATGATGGCTGCCCCGGTAATTGATAATAATGAAGATATAAAGCTTAGCTTCATGCCTTTACTTGTGAGTACAAGCATATTGAATGTAGAATTCGTCCTTCTGTTCAAAAAAATAATGTACACAGCAGAACAAACAAAGAAAAGAACATTAGCAGGATACAACCAAACATAATTTCCAGATTGTAAAAAAAGCTGGAAACAAATGATGTAAACAAAAGAAATAAGTAAAGATGCCTTGATTGGAGGAGTAAAATTGATCATTGTTAATATTTTGCTTCTTGGTATATCAAACTACATTCCATTTAGTTAGCACTCTTTTATTGCGCTTTGAATATGACAGTTTGAAAAGATATGTAGATTAATTTCCACGATTTCTTTTCACAATACCATTTATTCCACAATTGCCTTTTTCCCTCTGTTACAGTACTGACGGGCTTTAAAACCCTTTGAGAGTTTTAGGCAGGTGGCGGCATGGTATTAGTGTAATTTTAAAAATATGTAATCACCACTGCATTTAAACCATATAGTAAGTGCCTCAAAAAAAAACACCATCAAAAGATATTTTTGAAATTCTTCCCCAAGCCATTGCGTCACTGAAGAAAAATATCTTTATTCCTTTTTTTGGCTTCAACCGCATTAAGGAATATGCGAATGAAAAAGCCCCGTTGCGTTCTGAATTATTTACTGAGGAGCAACTGGCTCAATATGCACAAACTTTAGCGCAAAGCCATACCACGGTAAAAGAAGAACCTGCAGAGCATCTTTTAAAAAGACTGGCTGAAAACGAAGATGTTTTATTAGATGTACATGGAATGCTTACGCAATCCGTTAAGCAAAATAACAGGGTGGTTCCGGCCGGCGAATGGTTGCTGGATAATTTTTATTTAATAGAAGAGCAGGTATATACAGGTAAAAAACATTTACCAAAAGGCTATAGCAAAGGATTGCCACAATTGATCACAGGAGATTACACAGGCTTTCCAAGAGTATACCATATAGCAGTTGAGATAATTTCTCATACAGATGGCCGTGTGAATTTAAAAAGCCTCATCCGTTTTATTAAATCGTATCAAACCACCACTAATTTAAAAATTGGAGAACTGTGGGCCATACCCATTATGCTACGATTGGCATTGATTGAAAACCTGCGAAGGATCTCCATACAAATTGCTGTTGATATTGAAAGTAAGAACTATGCCAATTACTGGGCGGATGAATTGACAGAAACGCTGGAAAAAGAACCGAAAAATTTAGTGCTGGTAATTGCAGATATGGCGAGGGCAAATCCGCCGATGGACAGTTCTTTTATTGCAGAGTTCACCAGGCAACTCCAGGAAAAAGGTACTGCTATGGCATTGCCATTGAACTGGCTTGAGCAGCAATTGGCAGATACTGGTTACAACATTGCTGAAATGGTGCATTTGGAAAACCAGAAACAGGCCGCCGATCAATTATCCATCAGTAACAGTATCAACAGTCTTCGTTTTTTAAACACCAACGACTGGCGTGAATTTGTTGAAGAAACAAGTTTGATTGAAAATATTTTAAAAAAGGATGCAACCTATCCTTTAATGGATTTCAGCACCCGTGACCATTACCGTCATTCTGTAGAGCGTATCGCAAAAAAAAGTTACTTATCAGAATTGGAAATTGCTGAAAAAGTAGTTGAACTTTCTTCAAGAGATCTTCCTGACGATGAAAGAAAAAACCATATTGGCTATTATCTCATCGATAAAGGAGTAAGACAGGTTGAGAAATATGCAAAAGTAAAATTATCGTTTGCTGAAAAGGCCCGGAAAGCATTTAATATATTGCCATTGTCGGGATACGGTGGTGCCATATGGATACTCACTGCATTGCTTTCGTGGAGCCTTGTTACAAAACTGCAACATGAGGGCATACCCAAATGGGTGCTGTTTACCATAGCAGTATTTTCTGTGTTGAGTGTAAGCCAACTGGCATTGTCAATTATCAATTGGTTTGTTACCATTTTTGCAAGGCCCTGCCTGTTACCCAAAATGGATTTTTCAAAAGGTATTCCTTCCGCATACAAAACAATGGTAGTGATACCAACCATCATCAGCAACAACAATGATGTGGAGGAGTTGATGGAGGATATGGAAGTTCGTTTTCTTGCCAACAGGCATGACAATTTACATTTTGCATTGCTTACCGATTTTAAAGATGCAAAGGAAGAAAAACTGGAAGGTGATGACGAAATTGTAACACTGGCTGAAGAAAAAATTATTGCGCTAAACCGCAAGTATGGCAGAATTAATAATGATATATTTTTTCTTTTTCACCGTCCACGTAAATGGAACGCAAAAGAAAAATTATGGATGGGTTATGAACGCAAACGTGGTAAATTAGCCCATCTGAATGCTTTGCTCATCAATGATGAACAGCAAAATTTTTCGGTGATAACTGGTGATGCAGCAACCTACCTGGGTATAAAATATATAATTACACTTGATACCGATACTCAATTGCCCCGTGAAGCTGCGATAAAGATGATCGGTACCATGGCACACCCGCTGAATCATCCAAAATATTCAAAAAAGAAAAAAAGGGTTACCGATGGTTATACCATTTTGCAACCCCGTGTTTCCAATACATTACCGGGACAAAACAGTAGTTTGTTTGCAAAGATCCATTCCAATGATGAAGGAACAGATCCTTATACAAAAGCTGTATCGGATGTATACCAGGATCTTTTTAGAGAAGGGTCTTTTATTGGCAAAGGCATTTATGATGTAAAGGCTTTTGAAAAAGTATTTCACAATACATTTCCTGAAAACAGGATATTGAGTCATGACCTGCTGGAAGGAAGTTATGCAAGGGCAGGCTTACTAAGTGATGTGCAGTTGTATGAAGAATATCCTTCGCAATATAGTACCGATATACAAAGAAGGCACCGCTGGATACGTGGCGACTGGCAGATAGCTACCTGGGTGTTGCCATTTGTAACTGGTGCAGATAGAAGACTAAAAAAGAATCCTATCTCACTACTTTCTAAATGGAAAATATTTGACAACCTGCGCCGCAGCCTTGTACCCATCAGTATTTTATTGTTACTGTTGTATGGATGGCTTCTCTCTCCTTCTTCCTGGTTCTGGACTTTGATCGTTACTGCCATTATTATTCTTCCTTCTATTATTTCACTGGTAGGCCAGGTATTTTTTAAGCCAAAAGATGAATTATGGAAACAGCATATTATTTTCTCCATACGCACTTCTGTTAATCAATTTATACAGCATATAGTAACATTGATCTGTCTTCCTTATGAAGCATATATAAATGCAAACGCTATTATTAAAACTTTGTGGCGGGTTTATATTTCCGGAAGAAATTTATTGCAATGGAACCCTTTCGGAAAAGCTGGTAAAAATAGTTATGTAAATATTGCAGGCGAATACCTGAGGATGTGGTTTCCTGTTTTATTATCAGTCTCACTTTTTATTTACCTGTTACTTTACAACCCGGTAACATTTGCGGTGGCACTGCCTTTTCTTATTTTATGGTTTGCCTCTCCCTATATCACCCGGACTATCAGTTTCCCTGTTACTGCAAAGAAAACACATCTTGAAGTGGATGAAATTGCGTTCCTGTATAAAACCGGCAGGAAAATATGGTTCTTCTTTGAAACCTTTGTAAGTAAAGAAGATAACTGGCTACCTCCTGATAATTACCAGGAAGAACCGGTTGAAAGAATTGCACACAGAACATCTCCCACCAATATAGGTTTGAGTATGCTGGCAAATCTTGCTGCGTATGATTTTGGCTACATCACTGCAGGCAAAATGATGGAACGTACCATTAATGTTATTGCCACACTTGATAAAATGGAGCGGTATGAAAATCATTTGTATAACTGGTACAATACTTTAACGCTGGAACCACTCCGGCCAAGATATATCTCCACCGTTGACAGTGGAAACTTTGCCGGTCACCTGCTTACGTTGAAACAAGGCGTTAATGAGATCAGGAATCATAAAATAATTCCTGAAAGATATTTTGAAGGTTTGCTGGATTCGATAAGAATTATGTTGGAAGCAGCTGCTGATAACGCACCCGTGAAAGTATTGGAATCGGAAGTGGAGTATCTATGCAGGAATAAACCTGCAGACCTTATCTCTCTAAAAATAGCCATTGATAAACTACAGGTGATAGTTTTACAGATTGACCTGCCGCAAAACGAATGGATGGCTAAGGTCAGGATTCAGGTGAATGATCTGGCTGAAAAAATATCATCGCTGGTTCCCTGGCTAAGTAATATGATGGTAAGTGAACTAAACTCCATTCCTACTTTCAATGAGTTGTATGAACTTAATAACAATTTGCTGGAGCAAAAAGATGTATTACCTGATCTTAAAAAACAAATTATTGCCGCACAGAATATATTGATCGAACTATTTGCAAATATTGACCTGGTTGAAATGAAATGCGATGAATTTGCAGATATTGAATATAATTTTTTGTATGACAAGTCACAAAATCTTTTATCAATCGGGTACAATGTAGATGAACAACGCCGGGATAACAGTTACTATGACCTGTTGGCATCAGAAGCAAGGCTTGGGGCTTTTATTGGAATAGCACAAGGAAAAATTCCACAGGATAGCTGGTTTGCGTTGGGAAGGCAATTGACCAATGCCGGTTCAATGCCGGTGCTGTTGTCATGGAGTGGTTCTATGTTTGAATACCTGATGCCAATGCTGGTAATGCCAACGTATGAAAATACTTTGCTCGATCAAACATGCAAAGCAGTTGTACAAAAACAAATTGACTATGGAAAAAAACGGGGAGTGCCCTGGGGCATTTCTGAATCGGGTTATAATTTATTTGATGCATCATTAAATTATCAATACCGTGCCTTTGGTGTACCCGGACTTGGTTTTAAACGTGGGCTTGGTGAAGACCTTGTTATTTCTCCATACTCTACCTTAATGTCATTAATGGTGGCACCTGAAGAATCATATAAAAACCTGCAGGTATTAAAAGAGAATGGCTTTGAAGGTAAATATGGTTTTTATGAAGCAATAGATTATACCAGCCTGAGATTACAACGCCGTAAAACAAATGCCATCATACAATCCTTTATGGCGCATCACCAGGGAATGTCATTTCTTTCGCTTGCATATTTGTTACTTGACAAACCAATGCAAAAAAGATTTGAAGCCAATGTAGAAGTAAAAACAACTTTGTTGTTATTACAGGAAAGAATACCAAGAATTGCCACTTTCTATGTACCATCTGTACACGTTTCAGACGCAGCAAGTGTAAGCACAGGTATAGAAACACCCATGCGTATCATTAATACGCCAAACACAATTGCCCCGGAAGTACAATTGCTTTCCAATGGTAATTACAATGTGATGGTTACAAATGCCGGTGGTGGTTACAGCCGCTGGAAAAATATTGCATTGACACGTTGGCGCCAGGACAGCACCTGTGATGATACAGGCTCTTTTTGTTTTATCCGTGACCTTGATAACGATGCAGTTTGGTCAAATGCTTATCAGCCAAGTTTAGTACGCTCAGAAAATTATGAAGCCGTATTCTCACAGGGAAAAGCAGAATTCAGGAGAAAAGATTTTTCATTGGAAACACATACAGAAATTGTTGTGTCACCTGAAGATGATATTGAATTGAGAAGGATCCACATCAACAACCGGTCAAGGAAACAGAGAAATATTGAGCTCACCAGTTATGCTGAAGTGGTGCTTGCTGTACCTGTTGCAGATGAACTACATCCTGCCTTTAGTAAATTATTTATTGAAACAGAGATCATCAAAAATAAAAATGCCATCCTGTGTTCAAGAAGGCCGAGGTCTGATAATGAAAAACCTCCTTTCATGTTTCATTTAATGAAAGTGCAGAATGCAAAAGTGAAAGATATTTCTTACGAAACAGACAGGAGCATTTTTATTGGCAGGAGAAAAACAATTCATGATCCTAATGCGTTGATAAAAGGCACTGTTTTATCAGGAACTGATGGTGCTGTATTAGACCCGATCGTTGCCATCAAATACACTATTACCATTGAGCCAGGCGAATCTGTCATTGCCGATCTTATTTATGGCATTGCGGATACAAAAGAAAGCTGTAGCAATTTAATTGATAAATACCAGGACAGGTATATGACCAGCCGTGTGATAGAATTATCATGGACACACAGCCAGGTAATTCTCCGCCAGATAAATGCAATGGAAAGTGATGCACAGTTGTATTCAAAACTGGCCAGCTCCATCATTTTTCCCAATGCATCTTTAAGAGCCGATGCGTCCATTATTGTAAAAAACCATTCAAGCCAGTCAGGCTTGTGGGGTTATTCAATATCCGGTGACCTGCCAATTGTGTTGGTGATGATAGAAGATTCAGAAAATATTGACCTGGTTAAACACATGGTACAGGCTCATGCGTATTGGCGCTTAAAAGGATTGATCGTTGACCTGGTAATTATAAATGATGACCATGGAGGGTACCGCCAGGAACTGCAAAATGAAATTATGAGTTTTGTTGTGCCCGGTATTTCAATCGATATTAAAGATAAACCCGGTGGCATTTTTATCCGCTCTGCCGACCAGGTTTCCAATGAAGACAGGATACTTTTTCAAACAGTGGCACACATTGTAATTTCAGACAGTGCAGGTTCCCTGGAAGAACAGGTGAACAGGAAAAATAAAACGAAGAATAATATTCCTTACATCGTTCCCACAAGTACAGATGAAATTGCTGATACACCGATTGCTGTGCAAACTGACCTTACTTTTTTTAATGGTACCGGTGGTTTTTCAAAAGATGGAAGGGAATATATTATCAATACATCAGGCAAACAAAATACGCCTGCTCCATGGGTAAATGTGTTGGCAAACAATAATTTCGGTTGCATTATTACTGAAAGCGGCCAATCATACACGTGGGTGGAGAATGCACATGAATTAAGGTTAACACCCTGGAACAATGACCCCGTTTGTGACCTGCAGGGTGAAGCATTTTACATCCGGGATGAAGCAAGTGGTACATTCTGGTCTCCTGCCCCACTGCCTTGCAAAAGCGATCTGCCTTATGTAACAAAACATGGATTTGGCTACAGCACATTTCTACATGCAGAAAATGGCATAGCGTCTGAAATGACGGTGTTCACTCATTTAGAGGAGAATATAAAGTTCATTTCCATCAAACTAAAAAACCAATCGAAAAGAAGCAGGAAATTATCTGTTACAGGTTATATGGAATGGGTGATGGGTGATCTGCGTTCAAAATCTATCATGCATGTGATAACAGAATCGGATACAACAAGTGGTGCAATATTGGCAAGTAATAAATATAATACAGCCCTGGATGGAAGGGTTGCATTTTTTGATGCAGATGATGGCAACAGGAATTATACAACAGACCGTAGTGAATTTATAGGAAGGAATGGAACGATGAGTGAACCTGATGCAATGAAAAGAGTAAGGTTGTCTGGCAAAACAGGTGCTGCATTAGATCCTTGTGCTGCCATACAGGTAACTGTTGAGTTAGCTGATGGAGAAGAACGGGAAGTTACTTTCAGGCTGGGTGCAGGTGCTGACAGGAATGACGCCATAACAATGGTTCGACGATTTGAAGGCAAAATGGCTGCACAAAATGCATTGCAGCAGGTAAAAGATTATTGGCAAAGATCATTGACCAACCTGCAAATAACCACGCCGGACAAAAGCATTAATTTTCTTGCCAATGGTTGGTTGAACTATCAAACACTGGCAAGCCGTATCTGGGCAAGAAGTGGTTTCTATCAATCAGGTGGTGCGTTTGGTTTCAGGGATCAGTTACAGGATATTCTTTCCCTGCTGTATTCAGAACCTCAAATTGCAAGAAAACAAATTCTGTTGTGTGCATCAAGACAATTTAAAAAAGGCGATGTGCAGCACTGGTGGCATCCGCCAATGGGAAGAGGCGTACGTACAACCTGCTCCGATGATTATTTATGGTTGCCATTTGTAACATGCCGTTATATTGAACATACCAATGATGAGAGAATACTGGACGAACAGATACATTATTTAGAAGGAAGATGGCTGAACGCAGGCGAAGAATCTTATTACGATCTGCCCATCCGTTCTGATGAAAGCGGAACATTGTATGAGCATT
>JAZKGV010000103.1:0-871 GCA_040385725.1 Bacteroidota bacterium
AGTCTGTACCGATCCTTATCACGGCACTCATGTCGCCATTCTTAATATTGTTATTTTCTTTTACCGCATTTTCTGCATGTATAAACATGGAGAGTTTACCAAACTGGCGAAGGTCCCTGTTGGCAAATGTTTGCTGTACTGCCCTTGCATCGCCGGGCAGGAAATGGCAAAATTTCAATGACATACTTTGTTCGTTCTGCAACAGGTTTACACCATTATTACTTTGTATCTGCTGGCGCTGAATTGCCCTTGGCGTTCGGTAAGGTAATGGGCTACGCTGATCATTCTCTTCAATGTTCACTCCGTTCACATCAAATGTAGCCTCAGATGGAGTGATAGGATTGTAATTACCTGTATCATCCAACTCAAACTGGAACCTGCGCCAGATATTTCTTGTCAGTTCAAGTTTACCCATACGTATCACAATCGAACTGTCAAAACCGGTAAGGAACATTCTTATAAAACGGATGGATTTAAAGTCGGGAATATTACCAACCCTTTTATTAAATGAACCGATCGGCACCCTGAACTGGTACCATGTTTCCATACGGGTTTCGCCATTGGGCAGTCCTGTTATTGTTACCTCTTTCCTGTCAACAATATTATTTTCCCCTATCTGCATCACCGCTCTGTCTTTGGGCTGTATATCTACAGTATATTGAAAATACTGCTCCGTTTCGTTCATTGTATTATCCCTGTTCAGGTCTTCTGCATCAGGATATAAAGTAGCTGCGGAAGAGAAAGTGGAATTACCATCGCTGATTGCAGAGTTGCCTTGTGGGCTGTTAAAGCTTTTATACCTGCGTACAATACCATCGCCGCCTGTAAAAGAAGCATCCCTGTACCATACATAGTTGTCTTTTGAAGGATC
>JAZKGV010000103.1:881-23521 GCA_040385725.1 Bacteroidota bacterium
GGGCCAATGCAGCAGGCGTAAGAACACCATTAAGGCTATTCAAATAAGTTGCAGACTTTACCCTTTCAGAATCATCATTGTTTCCATCAAGGCCCACATCCTGGTAAGGCCTGTCTGCAGGTTCGTTACTAAATGCATTGGTTACCTGTATCGGGTTTAATGGAACTTTTCCCCAGATAGTAGTATCTACAGGCTGGTTTTGTGCCGGTGTTGGTAACCCGTTTTCATAAAAACGTTTGCCGTCCTTTAAAATATCTTCTGAAATATTTCCAAGGTTGAAATATAATTTACCACCAGTGGAAGTTTGGTTTTCATCCCTGCCATTAAATGGTACATAAGGATCCTGCATCCAGAATTCGATAAATTCAATATTGGCAGTTTCAAAATCTGTTTGGTCAATATTACGCATCAAACCACCCCATCTGGATCTTGGATTTCTCAGGCGGTTGTCTGCATCTATGCCTGTTTCTGAAACATCAAAGTTGTAAGGCCCTTTTTCTGATGGATAATAAGCCAGGTCAAAGGTGGTTAACTGGTTTTGGCCAAAATCTGTTGTACGCTGTGGGAATATTTCACTTTGCCTTACCAATCTTGTACGTGGATCACTTAGTTCTGACCTGTTTTCCCCCAAAGGATTGTTTGCTCCCCTGAATTGTTGCAATGCCGGTTCGATCTGGTACCATGCAATTTTGGCCCTGTTTCTTCCATAATCTAATGATGCGGATGGTGCAGATGCTTCAGGGAATAATATAGCAGAAGTATCCAGGTCACTTGATGCATTCCTGGGTGTGGAGGCAAGCGCCCAGCTAATGGCAGGAAAACGAAGGTCGATACCGGAACGGCTGCCTTCAAAATCATCTAAATAAACAGTACCGGCAGAACCTGCACCTATCTGTGGCGCATGGCCCGGTTTCAGCATAGCACCTTCAGCATAAAAATTAATGGATGACGGTGCAGTAGTAGAATAAAACGGAAGCTTATCTAATATTTTGGTAAGCCTTGGCAATTCTTTTCTATAGCTCACATCCACTCCATACATCCTGTTACTGATAGGTTCTTCTCCCAGATTATTTTTTGTAAAAAAGGGCCTTTCGCTCAGCTTAACCATCGTGGCACCAAATGCTAACTGCTCTTTCAGTTTGTCCTTAGCCATATAATCCAACCGCAGCGCTGTATAATTTCTTTGTTGTATGCCAAAAGCCGCATTGTTTTCAAAGTTCACCTGTACAGGCAAGCCGGCATTTAGTATTGCCTGGTTAATTATTTTTATAGTGCCAAGATCATAGTTAATATCATAATCGGTTCCTTCAATTAATGCCTGTCCGCCTGCAGTTACTGTTACGCTTCCCCGTGGTATGTTGTAACCAATGCTGATATCAGATGAGCCCGAAGTTTTAGCAGAGCCTTTTAATACAAACCTGTTGAGATTGGGAAATTGTTGTGCCACTGCTTTAATAGTATCATACAGTGCATAGTAAAGTGTGTCTTTAATATTGGGATTGGTGGTGTCGGCATAAAGCCCGGCGGCAAGGTCACGGCCAAAAGGTTCCAGCACCGGAAACACAATGCGGCTGTACTGCGAAAGCACCGTGTAACCTTCCACAAAATCAAATACACCATCAGGCTGTGGGTCACCCTGGTTGTTAAGCCGGTCTAAGTTTACCAATGAAAGCAATGGGGCACCCTCGTTCTTATTACCAAAGGGTACATATCTTTTCCAACCTTGCCCTGGTTCCTGGTAAAGCAGGTTTATTTTAAAATCCTGTGCACTTAATGTACCGTAGCCAACGGAATACACATTCTTCATCATCCATTGCCATATTGGTAAACCGGGGCGCTGCGATGTGGCTTTTAATAATTTTAAGAACAACACTTTTTGTGTAGCCACTGCACTATCCGGCGGCAGGTCCTGCGAAAATTCACCCACCTGGTAGGTTTTGCCGTTATAAGAATATTGATAGGCCACTGCCAGCACTTCATCAGCCAGCAAGGGCTGGCTTAAAGAAATGTAACCTGCCTGCCTGTTGAAATAATATTGGGTGGAATCTAATTTACGGGCAAATGTTTTTTCATAATCCTGTACCGGGAACAAGCCAAGGTTTTGCAGGTTATTAAAAACAAGGGAAGGCTGCCTGTAATCAGGATTACTTTTTAAAGTGCTGTACAATGTATTGACATTATTGTCGGGTACATTTGAATAGCTTCCAATGGGTGTAATAATATTGGAGCGATAAGGATTGATCTCACCCAGGTCCATTAAACCTACCACATCTCTTGCATTGGTGGTTGTTCCGTTCCTGTTAGTAACCCACACTTCCAACCGGAGAATTTGTACCGGCGTGGTGATGGCCGGTATTTTTGCCAGCACCTTATTGTAGTTCTCCTTAAAATAGCTGCCTAATAAAAAGTGGCGGTTCTCTTCATACTCATCAGCCTTTACTTCTATTGGCTGAGAAGCCGCCCCGCCTTGTAAGTTAACAGACTGTCTTTGCGATTTTTGATTGGCGAATACAGCAGTTACATTCAGTTTGCCAAACTGCAACTGTGTTTTCAACCCAAACAATTGCTGTGAGCCGGGAATAAAAGTGCTCCTTGATGAAAACTGTACCACACCTGCCTCCAGGCGTTTGATGATCTCGTCATCCATACCGGTGTAATCAAGCTTCAACTGGTTTTCCTGGCCAAAGTTGGCCAATGTATTATAACTGATTGGGAATTTTAATTTGTCACCGATGTTGGCGTTCACATTCACCTGGGCATTCATATTAAAATCAAAACCACCATTATTTCTTGCCCTTTCCGGCAATGTAGGGTTATTGATCTTTTGTCCCTGGTAACCGGCCATAATATCTACGTTGCCCTGTGGTGCTATTTCTATTTTACCATTACCAAACAAGCGGTTAAAAAGCCCGTCATACAATTTGAGCTTTGGCTTTACAGCACCACGGTTAAGCAGGCTCATAGTATTGGCCCTTTTTTGCCAATATGCATTTTCTGCCTGCCTTCCCCTCATTGCCCAGTATTCTTCTGAAGTGTAAGTAACGGGTGTACGGTAATAGCGGTTACCAATTTTTTCATACACTGTGTATGTATTGGTTGCAGGATCGTAGGCTATCGAATCTTTTATATTGGCCGGCTGCTTAAAATCAAATGTACTTTGGCTACGGCCACTCAAAAAATCACCCCGGTTATCGCTGATGGGAAACTGTAATGGCCCAACATATTTGGGTTCGGAATTACCAAGTATCGGGGTATCTGGAGGTGTAGTGTTTGTTGCTGGTGGTAGTGTAGTTGGTGCAGTAGGATCTGTCTTTTGTGCAGATACAGGGGATGGCGCTGTAAGTAGCATCAACCCAAAACATGCAAAAAAAACACTTTTGTGCAATAACAATTTTCTTTTAAACAACATTCCTGTAAAGTCAGTTAAGGTAGATTTCCGTCAAATTGTTTTCAGTGCTTTTTTTATCAGTTCTTCAAGATTGTTAATGCCGGGATCGGCTTTTATTGTTTTTTGTATTGATGATTCAGCCATCGGTTTTGAAATGCCCAATGCTACTAAAGCATTTAACGCATCCTGCTGCAAACTATTGCCCCAAACTGGCACTGATCCTGCTCCCGTAGCCACTTTCCCCATTTTATCCTTTAACTCCAGCGCCAGCCTCTCGGCTGTTTTTCTTCCTATTCCTTTGATGCTTTCAAGCAGTTTTATGTTGCCTTGTACAATGGCGTTGCTTATTTCTTCGGGTTTAAGGTGAGACAGCATCATTCTTGCCGTTGCTGCACCAACCCCCGAAACACTTATCAATTGCACAAACATCTCCTTCTCCCCTTTGTCAAAAAAACCAAATAAAGTATGCCCATCCTCTTTAACCTGCAAAAAGGTGTACAATTTTCCTTCGTTTAGCTGTTGGATATGGCCGTAAGTGTTAAGGCTGATATTTACTTCGTAGCCCACACCATTTACATCTACGTAAACCTGGGCGGGGTTTTTCAGTGTAAATTTTCCCTGGAGGTATGCGTACATAGTAAATTCAAAGGGCGAATATAAGCAAAATTGCTTTTGAGAATGTTAAAATACTGCTTGTTATATTTCCATTACTTTTGCCTGCTTTAATGAGATAATTAAAATTTATTGCATGCAAAAAATTACCGCTGCCATTACAGCCGTTGGCGGATATGTACCTGAATACAGGCTTACCAATGCCATTTTAGAAACCATGGTGGATACCAACGACGAATGGATAAAATCAAGAACCGGCATTGAAGAAAGAAGAATCTTAAAAGGTGAAGGACTGGCAACATCAGGCATGGTGGTGCCGGCTGTGCAGGAACTTTGTAAAAAAAGAGGTATCAGCCCTGAAGAGATCGATTGCATGATCGTAGGGACAGTAACACCGGATATGGTTTTTCCGGCAACAGCCAATATTGCCTGCGATAAATTAGGCGCTAAAAATGCCTGGGGCTTTGACATCAGTGCTGCCTGCTCCGGCTTTTTATACAGCCTAACTGTTGGGGCCACACTTATTGAAAGCGGCCGTTATAAAAAAGTAGTAGTGGTGGGTGCTGATAAAATGAGTGCTATTATTGATTATACCGACAGGGCCACCTGTATTATTTTTGGTGATGGCGCAGGCGCTGTTTTATTAGAACCATCAACTGATAGTAATGGCATAAAAGACAGTTTATTAAAAAGTGATGGAAGTGGCAGGGAGTTTTTGCATATGAAAGCTGGCGGTTCTTTACGGCCTGCCAGTCATGAAACGGTAGATGCAAAAGAACATTATGCTTTCCAGGATGGCCAGCCTGTTTTTAAAGCGGCGGTAAAAGGAATGGCCGATGCTGCTTTTGAACTGTTGCAAAGAAATAATTTAACGGGTGATGATATTGCATGGCTGGTTCCTCACCAGGCCAATAAAAGAATTATTGATGCCACTGCTAACCGCATGGGACTTGACCCCAATAAAGTAATGCTGAACATTCAGCGCTATGGCAATACTACTGCTGCCACTATTCCGCTTTGTTTGTGGGAATGGGAAAATCAATTGCACAAAGGTGATAAAATTGTGATTGCTGCTTTTGGCGGGGGATTTACCTGGGGCGCTACGCTGGTGGAATGGGCGTATGATACGAATTAATGGACAACTAAATAAAAGTAGAATGCCAATTGCCAAAAAAGTAATTGGTATTTTTTGATTCAGTTCAACTCTCCAATACATTTAAAAATTTGTTGAATACAAGTCTTAGAATTATGGATAGTATAATATAAAGTCGCTTGAATTATCTACATCAATTTCCCGAATGGCGTATCTTCTTAAATATAATTTTTTTGCCCTGATAGAATCCCAAGGTATACTATCA
This sequence comes from Bacteroidota bacterium, assembly GCA_040385725.1. Classification (GTDB taxonomy): domain Bacteria; phylum Bacteroidota; class Bacteroidia; order Chitinophagales; family Chitinophagaceae; genus Ferruginibacter. The sequence continues at coordinate 6,240 of JAZKGV010000103.1, forward strand.
ATAACATTTTGGTTGAATAAAAAAAAGTAAATGGCTTTGTCTGGTGTTTCTGAAATATACTCTTTTAACTGTTTCCGTATCACAAAAGAATTATAGACCTCAAAGTTTTTATTCGAAACTAAATCAACAGAATTTACGCTAAAACTTACTGGCAATGTAGAGTCCTGCAAATAAGGTGTATAGCTTTTATACATGTACAAATTTTCCGCATTAGATTTCAAAAGAACCTGTTGATGAAAATCCTGTTTGTTTATAGGACATCCATAAAGTAAAATAGATGAAAAAAGAAAGAGTAAAGGGGTTTTATATTTTTTCATTTTCTTTTAAAAGGTTTCCACTTTCATTTGCAACTTAAATTTAAAGTAATTTGCAAATGAGTTCCCCACTTTACTTCTTACTTCTCAAATAAACCGAAAAATCTGTTGAAGGAATTTTTGTAACGCCACTTTGCCTAAGCATCGTTACCAATTGCCCACGATGATAACTGTTGTGGTTAAATAAATGCAGCAGCATACTCCAAACAGGCATTTTGTTTTGCTCTTTGTCTCTTATGTAGGCAAACACATGCTGCAGTTGCGGTTCATTTGCATTGCTTACCCATTCACTAAATAAAGTTGATTGTTGCAATAATTTTTTCTGTAGTTCTGCAAAGCTTCCTGTAAAAGTTTCGCTGGGCCTTTCAATATGCTCCTGCAGTTTTAAACGCTGCCACCAGATACTTTCTGCATCCAGCAAATGCAAAACAGTTTTATACATGGTGGGGAAGCTGCTGGTAATTTCTGCGTTTATTTTTTCCTCGGGCAATAACAATATGGCATCAGTTATTTTCTGCGTTGCCCAAAGATTAAAGGCAGCATATTGCTGTAACAATTCTTTCATGGTGATGATAAAAAATTATGGTGATACAAAACAATTCAACAATAAAACAATTTACCCATTTGTCTTCTCCCTCGTTCCTGCATACAACTCATATTCAAACAAACGACAATCAATTTTGCTGGTGTAAAATTCAATTCTTCTTGCCGGTTTCAATCCAATTTTTTTTGCCAGTTCTAAATTGCCTGTAAAGATATACCCTCTATAACCTTTGCATTGCTGCTTCATAAAGTCTCCCATGCGTTTGTAAGTGGCATTCAGTGCTGCTTCCTCTCCCAACCTGTCGCCATATTCTGGATTAAAATAAATAACGCCATTCTCATTTACAGGAATGGTTGTCTGTTCAAAATCGCATTGTGCAAAGGCGATCATGTTTTCAACACCGGCAGCAGCAGCATTTATTTTTGAAATGTTGATAGCGTCTTCGCTGATGTCAGTGGCAATAATTTTTAATCCGGGCTTTTCAACAATAGCCTCCTCCAGTTTTTTTCTTTCTGCTGCATACATTTCATTTTGAAATCCGGCTAAGTGCATGAACGCATAATTGTTTCTATACAACCCGGGCATTCTATTAGTTGCCAGCAAAGCAGCTTCAATTGCAATGGTGGAGGAACCACACATAGGATTTACAAAAGCTGATTGCCTGTCCCATTTTGTTGCCAGCAAAGTAGCTGTTGCCAGGGCTTCCAGCATCGGGGCTTTGCCTGGTATTTTTCTATAGCCATGTTTAGATAAAGTTTCGCCGGATGTATCAACAAAAATTTCCGCTTCCTCTTCCTTCCAGTATAAATGAATAACGGCTTTGTCTAACTCAGGGCCAGAGTTGGGACGACTGCCGGTTTTATTTCTGAAATAATCAACAATGGCATCCTTCACTTTTACATTGGCAAATAAAGAATTGTTGATGGTTTCGTTGCTTACATTGCTGCTGATAGAAAAATAACTGTCGGCCGTAATAATATTATCCCAATAAAAACCAACCAATGCTTTATACAGGGCATCTGCATTCGCCGCCCTGAATTGTTTTACAGAAAATAACACCTGGCTGGCACATCGCAAACTCAAATTCAGTTTGATGCAATCCTGCATGGTGCCATTTAACTCCACGCCTGTTTTAAAAACACGGATAGGTGTATAGCCTAATGCTTCCACTTCTTTTTGTAAATAAGGAGCAATGCGGTTGCTGCAGGTGATGATTATCTTACTGGTGGTTTCAAAAATTTTCATTGGGTGCAAAGCTATCGAATGTTTTTTTGCCACAGATTACACAGATATACACAGATAAGAAATAGGCCGCTAATTACACAAATGAACACGAAATATTTCTATCTCACTTTCCCTTCTTTTCTTCTTTAATCTTCTAGCCAAAAAATGAATTATCTTGTGCTTATGGAATTTCAAAAAGACATAAGACTTGCTGTATTAATTGACGCAGACAATGTGCCATACAGCAATGTAAAAGGAGTAATGGAAGAAATAGCTAAATACGGTACTCCAACATTTAAACGTATTTACGGCGACTGGACAAAACATACCGTAAGTGGATGGAAAGGCGTGTTATTGGAAAATGCAATTACACCCATTCAGCAATACAGCTATACGCAGGGAAAAAACTCAAGCGATAGTGCATTGATCATTGATGCGATGGATATTTTATACTCCGGGAAAGTGGATGGTTTTTGTATCATCAGCAGCGACAGTGATTTTACAAGACTGGCAACAAGATTAAGAGAAGCAGGCATGAAAGTATTTGGTATCGGGCAAAAGAAAACACCCAATCCGTTTATCGTTGCCTGTGATAAATTTATTTACATGGAGATCATTCCGCAGTTTGAAGAAGCGGAACCGGAAACAACAGTATCAACCACAACAAAACCAAAAGCTGTAAAACCTCCACCACCAAAAGCAGTAGTTGATAAACTGAATAAAGAAACACTCAAACTGATCACTACCACCATTAATGACCTGGCAGATGAAAATGGTTGGGCATTTTTGGGCGATGTTGGAAATTTATTATTGAAGAAACAACCAAATTTTGATCCGAGAAATTATGGCTTTCAAAAACTTACTCCGCTGATAAAATCATTGCCTCATTTTGAGATTGATAAAAGAGAAACGGACAAGGCTGGGATAAAGCTGGTGTATATAAGAAGAAAAGAAAACTAAGAAAATCCTGTACTAAACTTATTTGCCTTCTTCTTTACAAATACATACCCGGGACGCTGTTGCAATGGATAAAATTCAATGTAAATAAAATTTTTATCCAGGCTGCGGATTTAGCTTATTTTCAGTCTTCCATCCAATAGCCGTTTTACAACCTGATAAAATTACCAAAATGAAACTTCGCCATTCATTCCTTTGCACAGCTATAACTGTTACCCTGCTGTTTTTATGTAACGGTGCCAATGCCCAGGCGTATCTCAATTTTTCAAAATATGCTGGTGGCAGCAGTCAGGAATCAGCATTTGATTTACAAGTGATAAATGGTGAAACCTATATTGCAGGCGTTACATCATCAGCCGATTTCCCAGTTACTAACGGCAGCACCTACAGCGAAAAAATAGATATAGTTATTACCAAATATGGCGTTAACGGCAATGTAGTCTACTCTACCTATATTGGTAGCAAAGGTGATGATTACCCATCTGCTATGCTGGTAATAAATGGAGAAGTGTTTATATCTGCCACCTCCGATTCTTCCGGGCTACCTGTAACTAATGGCAGCAGCTACCAGGGTGGCGGTCTGGATATTGCATTGATGAAAATAAACGCTACAGGTAATATTTCTTTTTGTACTTATATCGGTGGCGATAAAGAAGATTATCCAGTATCTAATGAACTACAGATAAACGGCAATATTATTTACCTAGCTGGTAACACCCGTTCAGAAGATTTTCCTGTAACAGAAGGTGGGCCTTTAGGTGGCTTCCGTGATGGCTTTGTGGCAAGAGTAGATGCCACAACAGGCAATATCCTGCAAAGCAAATATCTTGGGGGTAATGAATTCGATAATGTAAACAGTGTACTTATTGACAATGGTGACCTTTACCTGGTGGGTAGCAGCAACTCTTCAAATCTTCCCATAACAATTGGCAGTTTGATTCCTCCAAATCCTATAGGTAGCCAACATGTGATGATATATAAACTGAATGCAAATAATTTAAGCACACAATATTGCCGATCCCTTGGTGGTACCAACCAGGAGTTTACTATTGCTCCACAGGTAAGCAATGGCATCCTGCACTTGTTAGGCTACACCACCTCTCCAAATTTTCCTGTAACTAATGGCACTTTGCCAGGCGACCAATCCAGCACAGATGGCAATTTTGACTGCTTTTACACAAAATTAAATAGCAATGGCAGCATTGGCTATTCTACTTACCTCTCTACCGAGTTCCTTGATTTTCCAGGCAGGCTTTTTATTGTAGGAAATGAAACTTATATAGAATGCGCCGCACTGGATTTTACAAACACCGTTGATGGCAAAAGGCTTATCGGTTTCTACAAGATCAACAGCAATGGCACTTTTGCTTACAGCAAATATTTTGATGTTGGCTATACCGGTAATTCATATGCTGAAACAGAAATTGTGAATGGCGAAGTATTATTTACCGGCATTACAGATAATGCCGATTTTCCTGTAACAAACGGAAGCCAGTTTTACGATAATGGTACCGGCTTCTTTACAAAACTAGATGCGGCTGGCAATGTAAGTTTTTCTACCTTTTTAGGAAAGACAAATAATAACTATCCTACCAGGATAAAATCACTAAATAATAAAATTTATTTATTGAACGGAGGTGAATCTGCTTCTTACCCGGTAACTGATAGTAGTACATTCAGAGGCATAGTGGATCATCGATTAGTAATACTTAAAACTGATGGCACTCCTGAATATAGTGGATACATAGGTGGCAGTGATTTTGATGTTTCCATCAATATGAAAGTTGATAATAGTGGCGTTTACTTATTCGGTTATACACGTTCTGTTGATTATCCTGTTACGAGCAATATTCTCCAGGCTGGCGGCGCTGATCTGTTTGTTTCCAAAATTTCTTTTTGCCCAACAATATTTGATACTGCCAATGATACTTTATCACCGGGCATACAAACCGTTTGTAAAAACGGGCTTGCAGAAAAAATAACTGGCAAAAAAATTATTATTGATTCTACCACGTTACCATTGATCTACCGCAATGGTATTGCAGAAGGGCAAAAAAATATTTTTGCATTATATCAATGGCAAAAAGCAGATGCACCCACAGGGCCATGGACAGATATACCCAATGCTGTATTTAAAGATTATACACCCATCATTGGCAGTTTGCCTCAATATTACAGAAGGCTTGCCTTTGCAGCAACTACATGCGGTGGAACATTATTACATACCAGCGATACGGCAAGTGTATTGGTAAATAGTTTTACTGCACCGGTAGTTAATGCAGGCGGCACCGTTATTACCTGCCCGGCTTCTCCGGTTACACTCGGTGGCACACCTACTGCTAGTGGTGGCAACCCGCCTTATGTATCTTATCAATGGGATATGGGTGCAGGAACAACAGCTAACCCTGTTGTAAACCCACCTGCCAATACAATCTATACATTGATTGTTACCGACAATGCAGGCTGTAAACAAATCGGCCAGGCGGTAGTATTTACTTATACTGCCAACGCCGGAATTGATAAAGGTAACTGTGCAGGCAATCCTGTACAAATTGGAGGTTCTCCTATTGCAGGCGTACCAGGAGTTGTATATGACTGGCAACCAGCAACAGGCTTAAACAACAACAGTATAGCACAACCATTGGCCAACACCAGCATTGTTACTAATTATGTACTTACGCTTACTGTTCCTAAAACTGGTGGCGGTACCTGTATTACAAAAGACAGTGCTATCATAACGCCGGTGCCTGCCCCAATTGAAGTAAATTTTGCCGGGCCTGATAAAGTACTTTGCCTTGGCGATACGCTGGTAATAGGCACTGCCGCAGAGCCGGGTTTTAATTATATATGGAGCCCGGGCTTTTATCTCACCAGCAATACAACAGCTACAACAAAATATTATCCAGGCAATTTATTAATGCCCACACCCAACCCTGCAATCATTAATCTTACTGCACAAAAAAGTGGTTGTTCTTTTTCTGACAGGGTTGAAGTAGCTACAATTGAATCAAGGGCAGGGCTCTTCGGTTGTGGCCCAAGAATTATTGGTCTACCTGACCGTACTCCATTAATAGATGAAACGTATCAATGGTCGGTGGTATCTGGCACCGGAAATTTTTTAGGCCCGGATAACCTGCCTGAAATACCTATTGGTGCATCTGCTGGCGGTGATGCTACTTACGGACTAACAGTAACATACAACGGTCATAGCTGCTATAGCGAAGTAACAGTTCCTGGAAGTTGTGTTGGATGTCTTACACAGATATATGTTGATGCCAAATATAAATGCCCGAGCTATGGTGTAAATGGTGGCGATGTAACACTTAGTGCCGTTCATACATTACAAGGTGAAGTTATTTACAGGTGGTCGCCGCAGGAAGGGCTTACCAATTATAACAGCGCCGTGGTAAAACTTACCGATAATGTTTCAAGGTTATACATAGTAACAGTGATGAGTGCTTTTGATACTACCATAAAATGTTTTGGGGCGGTAATGGTGAATGACCCCGCAGCTTCTATTCCTGTTTTTAATGCGCCTGATATCAGTATTTGCCAAAATATTCCTACGCCTGTAGGTATAGCACCTGTTGCAGGTTATTATTATGAATGGCTGGGCAATGGCTTATCTGATAATTACACAAGTAATCCTATTGCAACTTTACCTTCACAAGCTTCTTACACAGTAAGAATACTGGATATGGCAGGCTGTGAAATAAAAGATACAGTAGTAGTAAATGTGGAGAATGTACAGGTAGATGCAGGGCCAGATTGGATAATTTGCGGTAACGGTGTGGTTAAATTGGGAACACCCGCAACATCAAATACTACTTACCTGTGGGAGCCGCAGGCATCGCCGTGGCAAAATGGTACCGACCAAAACTCTGCAGAGCCTGAAGTGTTGTTGGCTACCGATGTAACCTTTACCGTTACAGCCAGTACTCCACTTGGATGCAGCACCACCGACCAGGTGAATGTATTTATTAACAACAGCCCGGGCATTGCTGATTACCCGGATATTACAATATGTAAAGGCATTGGCAAGCAGATAGGCAATGTTTCTTACCCGGGTGTTACTTATCAATGGACGCCAGCTACAGGATTAAGTGATGCAACTATTGCACAACCAACAGCCGATCCTGAAACAACTACCACTTATACGTTGGTGGCCAATTTTCCTGGTGGCTGTTCACTGCCCGCTACCGACCAGGTAAAGGTTACCGTTAGTGACCCATCGTTCAGTATGCCCGATATAAGTTATTGCCCGGGTAATGGAGCTATACCATTGGGTGCTTCCGCTCCTGCAGGTATGACCATATACAGCTGGAGCCCTTATGAATTAGTAAGCGACTATAGTATTGCCAACCCTACAACACTTAACCCACCGCCTAACGTAGCTACAGATTTTTATTTGCTTGTACTTAATCCTGACGGATGTTTTTACACAGACAATATAGTTATATCTCCTTCAACAATAGCACCTTTAGGAGGTGCTGATAAAATTCTTTGCCCCGGTACCACAACAAATATTGGAGATGCTGCTAATACAACAGGGCCTGGTATAACCTATAGTTGGAATCCGGCTACTGATCTTGATAATGCCTCCGGCATCAACCCTTTATTTACTGGTACCACAACGGGAACATTTATGTATGTGCTTTCAAGAACGGAAAATAGTTGTACTTCAAAAGACACGGTAATTGTTACCGTAAAAGATTCGTTGCTCAAGGGATTAACAGCACCGGTTATCTGCCAAAACACTTGTGTACAGGTTGGAACAACACCGGTAACAGGAGTACAATATCAATGGTCGCCTGCAACGGGATTATCAAATGCAACCATTGCAAACCCAATTGCCTGCGTTGGCACTTCGGCTGCCAGCTATACGGTTACAGCAATAGATGGTAATGGTTGCAGGGCAGAACAAAATATTGTTGTAGGAGTAAATGCTTTACCTGCTCCGCAAATAATCATACCTGCGGTTACTGCCTGCGTAGGAGATACCGGCATAAGGTTCAATCCACAAATAACACCTGCCGGCTCTTATACTTATTTATGGAGCCCCGATGATGGTTCATTAAATGATATAACAACACTAAATCCAATAATAAATATTGGCAGTACAATTACAAAGCAATACAGTTTGCAGGTTACCAACAGTACGAGTGGGTGTACTAATACTGCTACCGGCAATGTTACAGGTAATATTTGCTCCGTACTTGCCACCATTGGAGACTATATGTGGTTTGATAACAATAGCGATGGCATACAAGATGTAAGTGAGCCGGGTGTAAGTGGGATGTTGATAAAACTGTATAACAACGCCGGTATAAATGTAGCCACTGCCGTTACTGATGCCAATGGATTTTATTCTTTTGCAAATGTGCAACCGGATACCAGTTACTATGTGATGTTCAGTAAACCGACAGGATACAACTTTACCTTACGGGATGTTGGCGGTACAGGCTCTATCGTAAACAGCAAAGCAAATAATATTGGAAGAAGTACCAACTTTGCTATTCCTGCCAGTGCAACTATTTTAAATATTGATGCAGGCATTGTGCCCACAGGCGCCACACCAGTTATGCTGCTGAGTTTTACCGGCACATTGCAAAACAATAAGACTGTATTACTCAACTGGCAAACTACTGCAGAATACAACAACGATTATTTTGATGTGGAAAGAAGCAGCGATGGAATAAACTTTGTTGCTATTGGAAGAGTAAAAGGAAATGGCACCACATCATTGGCACATAGTTATTCTTTGATTGATACTAAACCATTGAATGGCGCAAACTATTATCGTTTAAGGCAAGTTGATTTTGACGGACACTATGCTTATTCAAACATTGTACTGGTAAGGATAAGTAAAAGCCCGGTTATTGCAGCATTTTATAACAATCAAAGTAATACAATACATATCAGCTTTAATGAACAACAAAGTAAAACAGAATTAAAATTATTTGCTGTAAACGGGCAGTGGGTAAAAGCGGCTTCTATTAAAAACGCTGATGACTATTTGCTTGAATTACCTGTACTTGCTGGTGGCGTTTACATGCTGCAAATATTGACAGAAAAAAATATTTATACAGAAAAGATATTTATTGGCAGGTAATTATACAGGATTATGCAGTAAGGATAGCTAAACATTTTTGCAGGCTATCCTTCCATTCCGGGATAACCACATTAAATGTATCCCTGATCTTTGTTGTATCTAAAACAGAATAAGCAGGCCGCTTTGCCGGTGTTGGATATTGTGATGTTGGAATAGGGTTGACAACACATTTACTTCCTGATAATTCTTTTATGGCAACTGCAAACTGGTACCAGTTAATGACACCATGATTGGAGAAATTATAAATGCCGGGATTAACAGTTGTTCCTGAAACGATGCTCATAATTGCTGCTGCCAGGTCTGCTGCATAAGTTGGGCAACCTTGCTGGTCTTCTACTACATTGATGCTTTCCCTTTCCTTCATCAGCCGCAGCATTGTTTTTACAAAATTGTTACCGAATGATGAATACACCCATGAAGTACGGATGATGATAGAAGCAGGATTGTTTTGCAACGCCAACTCTTCTCCTCTTAATTTAGAAGCACCATACACGCCTATTGGGTTTACCGGATGGTCTTCTTTGCAGGGAGCAGTTGCTGTGCCATCAAAAACATAATCGGTAGAAATATGAATAAACAAAGCATTCTTTTCTTTGCAAAGAGCCGCCAGGTTACCAACAGCATCACCATTAATTAAGAATGCTTTTTCCTTTTCGGTTTCTGCCTTGTCAACTGCGGTGTAGGCTGCACAGTTTACACAAACATGAATAGTATGAGAGTGAAAATATTTTTTAACGGCTTCGCTGTCGTCAATTGATAATTCCCCCCTTGTAACAAATAAAAAGTTATAGCCAGGGAAATCTGCTGCAATGACTTGCATTTCTCTTCCCAGTTGGCCATTGGCACCAGTAACTAAAATTGTTTTGTTTGCCACAGATCACACAGATTTATACAGATGATTAAATGAGATTACTTGCCACGAATTGCGCTAATAAACACTAATTAATTAAGAAGGAAAGTACTCAAAGTTATTTACGCAATTATCAATTCCCGGAAGAATAATATCTTTTTCTGATACCAATGCTTTATCAGCAGGTATCATCCAATCAATATTTAATGCAGGATCGTTGTAAAGGATACCGCCTTCGCTTTGCTTGTTGTAAAATTCATCACACTTATACATCACCTCTGCAGTTTCGCTTATTACGGAATAGCCATGAGCAAAACCCTTTGGCACCAGTAATTGTTTTTTGTTTTCAGCTGTAAGTTCAATTGTAAATACCCCTCCATAAGTTGGTGAGCCTTTTCTAATATCAACAGCCACATCAAGTATAGCGCCGCTCAGCACACGAATTAGTTTTGTTTGTGCATAAGGCGCCAGTTGATAATGCAGTCCACGGATAACACCATAAGAAGATTTTGCCTGGTTGTCCTGCACAAATTTTATATCTATCCCATCTGCAGAAAATGTATTGGCATTATAGCTTTCAAAAAAATAACCACGGGGGTCTTCAAAAACCCTGGGTTCAAAAATCAGCAAGTCGGGGATATTCGTTTTGGTAAAAGGCATTTCTTTAATTGATAATTTTATAATTGATAATTGACAACTTTTTTAAATAAGAGAACCCTGCATTTTCCAGGTTCTGCTTTATCAATTATCCATTATCAATTGTTCATTACTACTGTACATTTTTTTAAAGAATTCTATTGTTTCAACTAAACCATCTTCAAATTTTTTTGAAGGTTCGTAATCCAGTAAATTTTTTGCCAGTGAAATATCAGCCAGTGAATTCCTTATATCACCTGCTCTTTCATCACGGTGAACAGGCTGTGCGTTGCTTTGCACCTGCTTTTTGCAGGCTTCAAATAAATAATTCACTGAATAATTTTCACCCACCGCCACATTGTAAACTTTGTTGGTGGCGCCTGTATTATCAGTAAGCATGGCTTTTACATTCACCTGCACGGCATTGTCAACAAATGTAAAATCCCTGGTTTGCCCGCCATCTCCATTAATACAAACCGGTGTATTCTTCATCATGCCTTTTACAAACAAAGGAATAACGGCCGCATATGGCCCATCAGGATCCTGCCGTGGGCCAAAAATATTAAAATAACGGAAGCCCATCACTTTTAATCCATACACATCAGCAAAAACCTGTGCATACAATTCGTTTGTTTTTTTTGTAGCTGCATAAGGAGATAAGCAATTCCCGATTCTTTCTTCTTTTTTTGGCAGTGTTGGCTCATCACCATACACAGAGGAGGAAGAAGCATACACAAACTGTTTTATATTATTATCAACAGCGGCTTTCAACATATTTACAAAGCCGTTTACATTTACATCATTAAAATAAACAGGTTCTAAAATAGAACGTGGCACAGAACCTAATGCAGCCTGGTGACTTACATAATCAATGCCTTTACATGCCTGCTGGCAGGTTTCTAAGTTTCTTATATCGCCTTCAATAAATTCAAATGCAGGAAATTGACTGAGAATATCAATGTTTGATTGTTTGCCATTCACCATATTATCAAGCACACGTACTTTTTTTGCATGGTGCTTTAATAAATATTCAGCAATATGGCTACCGATGAAACCAGCGCCGCCTGTTACCAAAAAAGAATATTGGCTGAGGTCTTTTGTGTGAAAGAGTTTAGTCATCTCATTATTGCCTGCAGGAATGCAGGCTGAATTTTAAAAGTTGTTTTGGTATAGCCGGATATTTTACAGGCTCCAGTAAAACCTGTTCTTAATTTCTTTTCTGTAAACACCTTTAAGGTCAGCGATCAGCGCCTTTGGTTTGGTGATGCTGGAAAAATAAGCATCGTCAAAATCTTTGTACGCACTATGTGGCACTGTAATGATCACCGCATCATAGTCATTTCCAATTTCAGTAGCCAGTTCAAACCCATATTCATGTTTTACTTCATCACTTTCTGCATGAGGATCTGTTACATGAACATTTAATGAAAATGATTTTAATTCTTTTATCACATCTGCCACTTTACTGTTGCGGATATCGCTTACATTTTCTTTAAACGTAGCTCCCATCACCAGCACTTTGGCATCTTTTACATTGCCGTTGTTTTGTATGATGTGTTGCAATACTTTTTTCGCCACATAACCAGCCATGCCATCATTAATAACACGGCCTGCTAAAATTACCTGGCTATCATATCCAAGCTCTTTTGATTTGTGTGTGAGATAATATGGATCAACACCTATGCAATGCCCGCCAACAAGGCCTGGCTGAAATTTTAAAAAGTTCCATTTGGTACCGGCAGCTTCCAATACTTCAAATGTGTTGATGTTCATCCTATCGAAGATGATAGATAACTCATTCATCAAGGCTATATTGAGGTCCCTTTGTGTGTTCTCGATAATTTTTGCAGCTTCTGCCACTTTAATGCTTGATGCCCTGTGTACGCCTGCAGTTACCACCAGCTCATACACTTTTGCAATTACGTCTAATGATTCTTCATCGCAACCACTCACCACTTTAATAATTTTCGCAAGTGTATGTTCTTTATCTCCCGGATTAATTCTTTCAGGAGAATAGCCCATTTTAAAATCAGTGATATTTTTTAAGCCGGATAATTTTTCAATGATCGGCTGGCAATCTTCTTCTGTACAACCAGGGTACACGGTACTTTCAAAAACAACATAATCTCCTTTCTTAATTACCTTACCAATTGTTTCACTTGCTCTTTGTACAGGAACCAGGTCCGGCACATTGTGTTCATCAACAGGTGTAGGAACAGCTACAATAAAAAAGTTTGCCTGCTTCAATACTTCAAGGTCGTTTGTAAACTCAATATCGCAACCTTCAAATGCAGAAGCTTCAAGTTCCTGGCTTGGATCAATACCGTTACGCATCATCTCGACACGTTTTGCATTGATGTCGAAGCCAATCACTTTTATTTTTCTTGCAAACTCAAGCGCTATTGGCAAGCCCACATAGCCTAAACCAATTACGGCTAATTTCTTTTTCTTATCAAGTAGATCCTGGTACATTAATAATTATGAGTTATAAATTATGAGTTATGAATGCAGATAGCTATCAATTATCCATTTTCAATTTTCAATTAATACTTATTTCCTGCTTTGAAATTCTTTTGGCAATTTATACAATTCATCCTGTGGCAACGATTTAAAATAGTCATACGTTATTTTCAACCCTTCTGCCCTGCTTACTTTTGGCGACCATCCTAAAATTTCTTTTGCCTTTGTTATATCCGGCTGCCTTTGCTTAGGATCATCCACCGGCAATGGCTTATGAATAATTTTTTGAGAAGTGCCGGTGAGTTTTATTATCTCTTCAGCAAATTCCAATAATGATATTTCATCCGGGTTGCCCACGTTTACAGGATATGCATAATCACTCATCAGCAACCTGTAAATACCTTCCACCAGGTCATCTACGTAACAAAAACTTCTTGTCTGGCTGCCATCACCAAATACAGTCAGATCTTCCCCTCTCAATGCCTGGCCTATAAATGCCGGCAATGCCCTTCCGTCATTCAACCGCATCCTAGGCCCATAGGTATTAAATATCCTGATGATCCTTGTCTGCACATTATGAAAAGTATGATAGGCCATTGTCATCGCTTCCTGGAAACGCTTGGCCTCGTCATACACACCTCTTGGACCAACCGGGTTTACATTACCCCAATATTCTTCATTCTGTGGATGCACCAATGGATCGCCATACACTTCACTTGTACTGGCCACTAATATCCTTGCATTTTTATTCAATGCCAACCCAAGGCAATTGTGTGTACCCAAAGAACCCACTTTCAAAGTTTGAATGGGGATCTTTAAATAATCGATCGGGCTGGCCGGTGATGCAAAATGAAGTATATAATCCAGTTCACCCGGAATATGAATGAACTTAGAAACATCATGATGATAAAATTCAAATTCCTTCAGCTTAAAAAGATGCTCAATATTTCTAAGATCTCCGGTTATCAGGTTATCCATGCCAATAACATGAAAACCTTCTTTGATAAACCTGTCGCACAGGTGAGACCCCAAAAAGCCTGCGGCACCCGTAACTAAAATTCGTTTTGCTGGCATAATTTTATTATTAAGGGTTAAATTTTAATTGACTTTTCTTCTGCCAATACTTACATAATGAAAGCCGAGATCCTCCATCTGTTTCAAATCAAATAAATTTCTGCCATCAAAAATGGCTTTATTTTTAAGCAGCGCTGAAATTTTGGCAAAGTCCGGTGTTCTGAATTCACTCCACTCTGTTGCAATTATCAATGCATCTGCGCCGGCCAATGCTTCATTCTGGGTTTCAGTAAACCGTATCTTATCTCCCATTATCTGCTTTACATTATTCATTGCTTCAGGATCGTAAGTAGCTACGCTTGCTCCTTCGGCAAGCAACGCATCGATCATATATAAGGCTGGTGCTTCTCTTATATCATCTGTATTCGGTTTAAAAGCAAGTCCCCATAAAGCGAACTTTTTGCCTTTCAAATTGCCATCGAAATATTTTTTAATTGATGGCATCAAATGAAGTTTCTGTTTTTCATTTACTTCCATCACCGCATCTAATATTTCAAAATTATAATTTACTTCCTGTGCAGATTTACCAAGCGCCTGCACATCTTTTGGGAAACAACTTCCACCATATCCAATACCAGGAAACAGGAAACGTTTGCCGATCCTTTCATCGCTGCCCATACCACGACGAACCATATCCACATCAGCACCCAGCAATTCACACAGCCTTGCAATCTCATTCATAAAAGTGATCTTGGTTGCAAGAAAGGAGTTAGCTGCATATTTTGTTAACTCTGCACTTTTCTCATCCATAAAAATGAGGGGATTACCCTGGCGTACAAATGGTGCATACAGATCGTTCATTACTTTTTTCGCCCTTTCAGAAGTGGTACCAATCACCACCCTGTCTGGTTTCATAAAATCATCCACAGCCACACCTTCCCTTAAAAATTCAGGATTGCTCACCACATCAAACTCAACGGTTGCATTTTTTGCAATAGCCGCTTTTACTTTTTCAGCAGTGCCTACAGGCACAGTACTTTTATCGACAATTACTTTATACTTTTTTAAAATTTTTCCTAAGTGGTCTGCAACACCCAATATGTATTTCAGATCAGCGCTGCCATCTTCGCCGGGAGGTGTTGGCAATGCCAGCATTATTACTTCCGCATCTTCTACTGCATCTTCAAGAGAAGTGGTAAAAGTTAAGCGGTCTTCCTTAGTATTACGTATAAATATTTTTTCAAGGCCCGGCTCATAAATGGTGATCTGGCCGGAAGATAATTTCTCAACTTTCTTCTGGTCAATGTCAACACAAATAACCTGGTTGCCTGTTTCTGCAAAACAGGTGCCTGATACAAGGCCAACATAGCCTGTGCCTACTACTGCGATCTTCATATTTTAGTGCTTAATGGGTTTTATCATTTATTTACAAAGTCCAATACTTTCGATACAATGAACGCCTGTTGTTCTTCTTCCATTTCTGTGTGCATCGGCAGAGAAATTACTCTTTCTGTCAACCAGTCTGTCAACGGCAAAGTGTAGCCGCTTCCGCCAAACGCATCAAACATCTTTTGTTTGTGGCAGGGAACGGGATAGTATATCATAGAGGGGACACCGTTTTCAGCAAGAAAGTTGTGCAGTGCATCCCGGTCAACACCTTCAAGTGTAAGTGTGTACTGGTGAAATACATGCTTATTGTTTGCTGCCCTGTAAGGAGTGGTAATTTTTGGATGATTTGCAAAAGCCTTATCATAATAGTCCGCCGCTTGTCGCCTTGCCCCGATGTATTCGTCTAAATGTTTCAGCTTAATGTCTAATATCGCCGCCTGTACTGCGTCCAATCTTGAATTACAACCCACTACATCATGATAATACCTTTTACTTTGCCCATGATGGGCAATCATTTTCAACTTAGCAGCTAACGTATCATCGTCTGTAAATATTGCACCACCATCACCATAAGCACCCAAATTTTTAGAGGGATAAAAGGAGGTGGTACCGATGTGGCCAATAGAACCTGTCTTTTTTACAGTGCCATCCCTAAAAGTATAATCACAACCAATAGCTTGTGCATTATCCTCGATCACATAAAGATTGTGCCTTTTGGCAATATCCATGATGGCTTCCATATCGGCACTTTGTCCATATAAATGCACCGGCACAATGGCTTTCGTTTTGGGAGTAATGGCTTTTTCAACAGCCGCAGCATCTATGCAAAACGTTTGCTTATCCACTTCTACAAACACCGGCTTGATCTTTAACACAGCCGCAGCTTCTATAGTAGCGATATAAGTAAATGAAGGCGTTATCACTTCGTCACCCGGCTGCAGGTCAAGTGCCATCATGGCAATCTGCAATGCATCGGTGCCATTGGCACAAGGAATTACATGCTTACTGCCACTGTATTTTGCAAGATTGTCAACAAAATCATTCAGTACTTTTCCACCAATAAAAACAGAGCTTTCCAACACACCCAACACCGCTTCATCCACTTCTTTTTTTATCTTTTGATACTGCGTTTTTGTATCCACCATTTGCAATGCCTTCATATAGTTTTTTTAGCGGTGGCAAAGATAGGGATTACGGGGAATGGTGCAAGGTTGAAGTTGAAGGGCAAAAGGCTGTATGGTTGAATTGCTGCATGGCTAAATTGTTGGATTGTTTTGAGGAACGTCTTCTTAGATTTGCCAAAACAAAACGCTTGGGGAAACTGCTTTACCTTCTTTTTATTCACTCCTATCATCTTGGCATCAGGATGGCTTCTTTATGGAACCCCAAGGCAAAGTTGTGGGTGGCAGGAAGAAAAACATTTCCTTCCATAACCAAAGATGGAAGAAAAACGGTATGGATGCATTGCGCCAGCCTCGGCGAATTTGAACAGGGAAGGCCGGTGCTGGAAGCCATTAAAAAAGAATATCCACAGGTTAAAATTGTCCTCACTTTCTTTTCCCCTTCCGGATATGAGGTAATGAAAAATTATAAAGGTGCCGACCATATTTTTTACCTGCCAATGGACAGTGCTGCCAATGCTTCGAGGATGATCGATGCCATTGTGCCCGATCTGCTGTTGTGGGTGAAATATGAATTCTGGTATTACTATCTCACCGCATTCAAAAAAAGAAATATCCCGGTTGTAATGGTGTCTGGTATCTTCCGCAGCAGCCAGCCATT
>JAZKGV010000103.1:23531-23962 GCA_040385725.1 Bacteroidota bacterium
TTTTTAAATGGTACGGCGATATGTGGCGAAAAATGCTGAATAGTTTCAGTTATTTTTTTGTGCAGAACGAAACATCAAAAGAATTGCTGGCGACTGTGGGTATTAAAGAAAATATCAGCATCAGTGGCGATACAAGGTTTGACCGTGTAATTGAAATTGCTTCAACATTTGAGCCATTGCCACTCATTGAAAAATTTTGTGGTAGCAGTAAAGTAATGGTGGCTGGCAGCACCTGGGAAGAAGATGAAGAAGAACTGATCCACTATGTAAAAAGCAACCCGGATATTAAGTTCATTATTGCGCCACATGAAATACATGAAGGCAATATTAAAGATGTACAGAAAGAATTTGCCGGTTCTATTTTATATTCAACTTTATCAAGCGGCCATTGGCCAAACACAACTGATCACCGCTCACTGATCACAGATCAC
>JAZKGV010000103.1:23972-26533 GCA_040385725.1 Bacteroidota bacterium
CTCAAAAGCCAATTGCTTAATCATTGATAACATCGGCATGCTTTCCCGCCTCTACCACTATGCACATATCACATACGTTGGTGGCGGCTTTGAAGACAGTGGCATTCACAATGTACTGGAGCCGGCGGTGCATGGTAAACCAATTATTTATGGGCCTGAATATGAAAAATTTGCCGAGGCAGTAGACCTCATTGATTGCGGCGCAGGTATCTGTATCAACAATGCATTAGAACTGGAAAAAGTGCTGACTGAACTATGGAGCAACGAAACGCTGCTGAAACAAAAAAGTGAGGCGGCTAAAAATTATGTGTATTCAAAAGCAGGCGCTACTAAAAAACTGGTAGAGTATATTCAGGCAAACCGTCTTTTGATCAACTGATCAAACTGTTTCACCGTTTCATCGCTGTCTTTCCATCCCAATTTTGTTTTCAATTCCCTTCTTATCCAGTACTCGGCTTCAGGGTAAATAGAAAAACTGTTGATGGTTTTTATGCTACGTTCATACATGGCTTCGTCGCCCCTGAACAATTCGTTGATGAATAAAAAGCGGTCATTAACCCCGATCGCTTTTTTCAGATCTTTTACAGGTGCATCTGTCAATTTATGGCTTACTTCTGGTGCGGAGGCTTTTAATGTATCGTTGAGAGATGTTTTTTCTGCTGCAATATGGTCATTGATCTCTTTCTTTTGAACCACAGGTTTGGGAGGCAATGTAGGTATATCGTCGCTTTGGTCATCAAACAAAAGCTGTGGTTTGCTCTTGGTACTCATCTGCTGCATGATGGCTGCATTGCGTTTTATTTCTTCAAGTTCCGCTTCTATTTCTGCTTCATCCACCTGCAGCACTTCTACGGTTTTTTCTTCTTCAACAGCCTTTTCAGGAACTTTCTCAACGGGTGCTTCATTGGCAGGGGAAATATTGGCATTAACCGGCATGGACACGGCAATCACTTCCTTACCATTTGCCGGGGCCGTAGCCTGCAAATGAGCCAGCTCGTGCTGCAGCATCTGCACGGTGAGCAAGAGCTTTGCCGGAGAATCGCCTTTTGTAAATTGTTCCTGCAGTTTCTGCAAAAGTGTTTCCACTCTCTCCATAATCCGGGTTGATTTTCAGTGTAAATAGTACGGTTTAAATTTGTTTTGGTTAATGCGCCAAAACTATAATCTTTGCAACCGTTGCGATAAAGTTACAAACAGTATTTTAAATAGCTATACAAATGTTTATTGAACCGAATTTGAAAGGTGAAAGAAGGGGCTGGATAGAAGTGATCTGCGGCAGTATGTTCAGTGGAAAAACAGAAGAATTGATACGCCGCCTGAAGAGGGTGAAGATAGCCAACCTGAAAGTGGAAATTTTTAAACCGGCTATTGACACCCGTTATGATGAAGTAAAAATTGTAAGCCACGATACCAATTATATACACAGCACACCGGTTGACAGTTCACAAAATATTTTGCTGCTGGCGCAGGATGTGGATGTGGTGGGCATTGATGAAGCCCAGTTCTTTGATGCTGAAATTGCGAATGTGTGTGAAGCACTTGCAACCCGTGGTATGAGGGTGATCGTTGCCGGCCTGGATATGGATTATCTGGGCAATCCTTTTGGACAGATGCCAAACCTGCTGGCAAAAGCTGATTACATAACTAAGCTTCATGCGATCTGTGTAAAGTGTGGCAATATTGCGAACATCAGCTATCGCAAAACAAAAACTGAAGGACAGATATTATTGGGGGAGAAAGATGTGTATGAACCTAGGTGCAGGCATTGTGCGCAGGTGGAGGATTAAATTACAAATTATTTGTTCATAGTCCGGAGCTCTGAGCTTCGGATTTTTTTTATTTAAAGCATCCTACAAAAAGAATTGAAAATTTCTTAGGCTTTTGCTAACACTTCGATAGTCTTAAAAAAGTTAAAATTATTTAGATTTATACATGTTAAACACAAAAGTTGCCCCGATTTTGAAACCGACAGGCGCCATGATTTTTACATCTATTCTTATTGTATTGTGCATGATCGCTATTAATACAGGTTGTAAAACTGAAAACCATATTGATAAACACCAGGTCAATCTTGATTCTTTACAAACTCTTCCGGACGGGTTTTATGCTTTTAGAAGAGGTCGGGTATATTTAGAAGATGTAAACACAGAAGAATTCAGGATTTGGTTTAATAGGGATAGTAATGGAAATGTAGAAACCATTTTTAATATTGAAGATTTTAAAGATAAAAATGCTAATAGAGAAACTACAATGCTTAAATATGGAATTGACACTTTTGATTATAAAGCCATCATGCAAAAATTTATTTACTTAAGCAGGAAATATAAATTTGGACATATCAGCATTGACAGAAGCAATAAAATTTCTTTTTCATACAAAGACGGACTTTCTGAACAATATGTAAAGACTTTTAATGACAGCTTAGAGGCTATTTATAAAGCTAAGAATGATTTTATACTATTAAATAATGGTTGGTTTGAGTATTCAGAGAAGTAAAAAACTTCAATAACACATAGTTTCGAAAAAGTTATCATAATAAGCTATTCAACTTCAAATACTGC
>JAZKGV010000104.1:0-10845 GCA_040385725.1 Bacteroidota bacterium
CTCAATAAAACTGGCAAGATTTATTGACAGCAATGCGTTGTCAAGAACACTTTTCCTGTGGTTTAAAAAGTTGTTTCCGAAACCTGTGTATTAAGATCGAAGCTTACAGGCTGCTATAACTAACAGCAATACCTGCACCTGCTTTTGCATTATGTAGTATCAATGCAATATTTGCTTCTAAGCTTTCGCCCTGTGTGTATTCAGCAATGTATTTTAGTAAAAAAGGCGTTACTTCTTTTCCCTTGATATTACTGGCTGCTGCTGCTGCCAATGCTTTTTGAATGTGATCTTCCATATAATCCCTGTTTACTTCAAACTCCGAGGGAACAGGATTAGCAATTAAAACAGAACCTATTAATCCTAATTGCCATTTTGTATAAAGCATAAGAGCGATCTCTGCAGTTGTGTCAAGCCGTAAGGGAGATTTAAACCCACTTTTACTTGAATAGAAACTCGGGAATTCATCCTGTGCAAGTGTTACTACCGGGATGCCTTTTGTTTCTAAATACTCCAAAGTCAATTCAATATCTAAAATGGATTTTACACCGGCAGACACTACAGCTACAGAAGTTTGTGCCATCTCTGTAAGGTCAGCTGAAATATCCATACTGTTTTCAGCGCCACGGTGTACGCCGCCAATACCGCCTGTTACAAAAACTTTTATACCGGCCATGCTTGCAATACGCATGGTGGAAGCAACTGTAGTGGCACCATACAATTTTTTAGTAAGTACATAAGGTATGTCACGCAGGCTTACTTTCCACACGTCTGTTGCTTTGCCAAAGTATTCAATTTGTTCTGCTGATAATCCAACATGGCATTTGCCATCCATAATGGCAATAGTGGCAGGCACAGCACCATTATCCTTTACTGCTTTTTCCACTGCCAATGCTGTTTCCACATTTTTGGGGTAGGGCATACCGTGGGAAATGATAGTTGATTCCAGTGCCACTACAGGTTTTCCCTCCTGTAATGCCTGTTCCACTTCCGGCAATATGGTAAGTAGCTTGTTGCTCATTATTCTTCGTAATATTTTGAAACTGAATTCAGCAATTTTTCCTGGTTAAGGTGTGTGGCAATAGCGCCCTGTACCTGTAAAATTTCTGCTGATAAAGTATGGGCTGTTCGCAGGCTGTTTAAATTATCCTTGCCAAAATATTTTGACAGGATAAAGCCAGATACAGAACCATCACCGGCACCAGTGCAGTCAACCACGTTAGCAGCAGGTGCATTTAGTTGCAAAGTTTCTGTTTTTTTAAATAATGCCGAGCCTAATTTCCCTTTGTGCAGCCAAACATATTGAATTCCTTTACTCAAAAGCTCTTCCACCTGTTCTTCGGTTGTAGTGGCATTTTCTGAACATAACGAGGGCAACTCATCTTCATTAGGTGTAATAAGATATAACCCTTCAAAATTGCAGGCCGCAATCTTCTTAGCTGGTGGAACCGATACCGGTTCTATTATCATCCTTATCTTATTCAGGTTGGTAAAACGTATCAGCCAGTTCATGCTTTCCACGCTGATGTTTGCATCAACCAATACATAAGCGGCTGTGCCTAACAGTTGTTCATGCTTTTGCAGGTATTCGGGTGTAATAAGGTGAAGCGCTGCATTGGTAAGCAAAGCTGTAAACATGCTGCCATCTTTATCAATAAGGGCAGTGTATTTACCAGTTACAGGTGCATCAGTAATTGATGCATCCAGTTTTATGCCGGCGTTGGCGCAAACCTGCTGAAGCCAATCACCGTCATTATCTTTTCCAAATACACTTATAAGCTGAACGGGAATATCAAGCAGGCTTAATTGATGTGCAATATTTCTTGCCACGCCGCCTGCAGTACGGGTTTGGGTTACTTCGTTGGTGGTGTGCATCATCATTGGTTCCTCAGCATGATAAAGATCATCAACAAGAGCTGCGCCAATGCATATTACTGGTTTTTGCATGGGGCCAAAAATAAGGAAACTTAATTTATGATGATGCTCCAAATAAGATGTGCGGAATAAGATCTATTAATCTTTCTTTACAGGCTTTGCAGGTGCCATTTCAGCAGGTGGGTATTCTTTCAAATTTTCTTCAATGGTTTTTCCCTGTGCATCTTTTACAGGCATGGGTATTGGTTCTTTTCCTAATTCGGTTACCTGGTTAAATACTTTTTCTATATGCACCCATTTGCCATTTTTCCATTTAAAACCTTCGTAATCGCCATCAGGAATATAGGTCCATTTCTTTAGTGGTTCGCCGGTTTCTGATACAAGGTGTTCCAGGATTATCATGTCCATCTCATCATCGTATGTAAGCCTTGCACCTGCCGTCTTTTTATATTCCATTACATAACGGCTGGTTGATGATTTAAAAACACTGTCTTCTTCATAACTGAAAAACCTGCCGCCAAACATGGGCTCATCATTCTGAAAACTCAATACCTCAATAATTTTCCTGTTACTTTTTAAATTGTTTTCATCATACCCAAGCAGTGTATAATAGTTTTGGTTGCTGCTTCTTTTTTCAATTATCCTGTAATACACAGCTCCTATCCAGCCCTTGTTATTTGCAGCAGTATCAATTATGCCATTGGTAACATCTGATTTATCAATTAATGGGAAGAGTTTTAAAGAGCCATCTGGTGTACGCATTTGTATGGCGCCATGCTGTCTTGTAAGATTATCGCTTACCAGCATTTGCCATGTAAATATGCGGAAGCTGCTGTCTGGTGCATACAACTTTGAAATGGTTTGTAAAGAATCGAAAGGATAATAGAATGAATAAGGTGTAGTTAGTGCTTTTACAAAATTCCTGGTAAACACGCTATCATTATAAAAACGAATGGCCATACTTTGCCCGGTCACAATTTTATCTGCACTCCCTTTTAGAAAGTATTCTTTTTGCTGCAATGCTTTCAAATCGCTGTCGCTTACAGGTTGTGCAAATGCCGTAACAAATAAAAAAATGGAAATAAACAAGAGGCAGATCTTACTCATGCAATAAAATTAGATGAATGGCTTAGTAAATAGAACAGCTCTGATCAAATTAACGAAAATATTAACGAAGGCTTTGCAATGCTATAGCAAAATCTTCTAAGGAATTATACACAGCATCAATGCGGCTATCCTCTTTATCAACCGAAGGGTTGGTAGTGGTAACAAAAACTGTTACAGCACCGATGTTCCTGCCAAATTCCATATCGCTCATGCTGTTGCCCACTATGATGGATCTATTAAAGTCAACATCCAGGAAATCTTTTTGCGCCTGTAAAGCCATGCCGGGGTTGGGTTTCCTGTTGGGGCTTTCCAGCTCGGTACAATAATAAACAGCGTCAATTCTTCCCCCAGCCAGTTCAATACTTTGGTGCATGTTGTGATGGATTTGCTGTAACTCTTTTTCTGTCATTAAGCCTTTGCCAACACCACGCTGGTTGGTTACTATAAAAATATATTTGAACTGGGATGCAAAGAATCGCATTGCCTTTAAAACGCCATCATAAAAAATAAATTCGTCCCATGTAAAAATATAGCTGCCTTCTTTTTGATGGTTGAGCACACCATCACGGTCGAGGAAAAGTGTCCAGCTTTTATCAATATGTTTAAGTTTATCTTTCAAAGTGTTGTTACATTTTTAGTTCAGCAAATTCCTTTTGTGCCCTTTCAAAATCTTCGGGTATACCGATGTCTATAAAATATTCGTCCTGTTCAAGCCCATAAAACTTATTTTCCTTTACCATCGCCTCTAAGTAATCTTTCTCAAAAGAAAATTTTTCAGGGAACGATCTTGATAAAAACATTTCTTTATTGATCACATAAACGCCTCCGTTTATTAATCCTTCATCATAATATTTTTTTTCCTGGAAAGATTTAATACAATTATTGCTATCCAGTTTCACCACGCCATACCGCTCAAATTGTTGCATTGGTTTCAAAGCAAGAGAACACTCAGATTTTTTACCAACATGAAAATTCAATAAAGCATTTATATCAGCAGCAAACAAAGTGTCACCGTTGAGTGCAAGTACATTTTTGGCATTGGCTTTTTTGCAGGCAAGATAAATTGCACCGCCTGTGCCTAAAGGTTCTTCTTCAACAGATAATTGATAATTTAATAAAGGGTAATTCTCTGCAAGAAAATTTTCAATGGCTTCACTCAGGTACCCAATGGAAAATATAAAATTTTCAACGCCTTGTTTTTGTAAATAACAAATAACATAGTGAAGAAATGGCTTGCCTGCCACAGGTGCCATACATTTAGGAAGCTGGCTTACAACAGAACGTAACCTTGTTCCTAAACCACCTGCAAGGATAATTGCAACACCCCCTCCGCCCCCTAAAGGTGGAACCTGGAGTTCAATGTTCTTAGATGTATTCATTTTATTGCAGCAGTTCGCTTTTACTATTTAAACACTAACAATAAAGCGAAAAGAACTTAATGTTAGTTTAATCTAAAGTTCACCCTTTAGGGGGCGGAGGGGCAAACATTTTTTCTTCCACCAACTGGCAAATGATATGGCCAACAAGCATGTGGCATTCCTGTATCCTTGGGGTATCTGTTGAAGGTACATTCAGGAGATGATCAGCAATGGCTTTCATACCGCCACCAGTTGCACCGGTAAATCCAATTGTTACCATTCCTTTCTGTTTAGCTACTTCAAATGCCTGGATGATGTTCTTACTATTGCCAGATGTGCTTAAACCAATTAATACATCACCTTTATTGCCAATACCCTGCAACAATCTTGCGTAGATCAGATCGTAACTATAATCATTTGCCACAGCAGTTAAATAGGATGTATTGCAATGCAACGCTTCAGCAGGCAAGGCAGGACGGTCAATATAAAAACGTCCGCTGAACTCTGCTGCTAAATGTTGTGCATCGGCTGCACTGCCACCATTGCCACAGAATAAAACCTTGTTACCATTTTTAAAAGCCTGTGTGATGATGTTGATACCTTCATCAACCAATGCCATTAGTTTTTCATCGGCAAGTAATTGCTGCTTAACTGTAATGGATGAATTGATAAGGTTTTGTATGTTGGTGCTCATGTTAGCAAACTTGAAAAGCAGTAAATAAATAATTGTTGGAAGCAGCAATTGGTTTCAGATCGATATAATACGATTCAGTAAAATTCTTTACCGCCAAAAACTCATGTGTAGGTACACAAAATTCATCAAAGAAAATTATGTCACCTTTTTTAAGATAAGGCCCAAAGGATGTAAGTGTATATAAAGTGGATGAATACAGATCAGCATCCAGGTGTATCACCGTAAGCGTATCATTTTTATATGCTTTTAAAAAGCCGGGTAAGGTTTGCTGAAAAAGCCCCTGGTAAAATATAGCCCTTGTATCATCTGTCTTCAGCACTTCATTTCCGTTGTGCATTTCACCTTTTTTAAAATGGCCCCAGTCTTCGGGCAGGCCGCTGAATGTATCAAAGCCATGAAACTTTGAAGCCGGGTTTTTATGATTTTCGAGCCACCAGTAAAAGGAACCGCCATTTGCCACACCAAACTCTAAATAATTGATAGGTGCATCTTTGATACATTCATTATTGAGATAAGCATACAGGCCAGGCCTTTTATTCCTGTCCCGGTTCCAGGTAAAAAAATCATTGTAAGCAATTTTTCTATTCTGGCTTATCCATTTTGACTGCATGGATAAATAAGCAAGGTTGCGAAAGAAACCAGTGAAGGGGCCAAAAATAACATGCAGCCTTAAAAAGGCAAACAATGCTTTAGTATTCTGTATAAAAAAGTATTTTAAATACATCCTTTCTTGTTTAGAGTTGGCGCAAATGTATTAATAAATTATGTTGCTATTGCATTCTGTCAGGCAGCTTGTTCACCAGGTGATTTCCCAGCTGTATGCAGTCAATATAAAACCCCACAGTTTTATGCTGTGGGGGCGTATATTTTAAATAAACAAAATTCGATTAATGATAACTGATCACCAGTTTTGGATGCAGTGCCGCATTAGGTACATAGCTTGATGCAAACTGCCTGATATTATATATCACTTCATTATCCAATGCCATAGAAAAACCATTGTTGCCGCTGGTCAATTGGTCTTTTACAATATTGGTAACATTGGCAACCACATTTTCTGTAGCAGAAGCACTTTGGGGAACCGCCACTGAATTTACATCTGTCGATGTTGGCTGGCTGTTCCAGGTATAATTTGCCCAGGCACTTGTTATCCTTTTAATGTGGAATGAATTTGTGGGCCCGTCCTGTGCATCAACTTTGTTACCATTTTCCGGGGCAGGGTCTGAATAAAGAGTCAAAGTAGCATTGTCAATAACAGCACCGGCAGGCAATGCTGAATAATCAAATTTTAACGCACACCTTACCGCAAAAAAGTTACCAAAATATGTCCATGCTCCCATAAAGATCTGGGTTACTCCTGATGACCATGACGCAGGGTTAATTGTCATGAATGATCCTTCTGCTGGGTTACTTGCTGGTTGAAGCACAATGGTTCCGGCAGCAGGAGGCAGCACTACAATTGTGATAGTGTCTAAATCTGTTTCGCCATGACTATTTGTACCCTGTAATTGAAATACATAAGTACCTGCAACAAGGCCACTGACATCAGCAGTAAGTGAACTGCTGTTTGTGATTGCAGCAGTATTAGGACCGGAAAGTTGTACCCATAAGTAAACATCAGCTGCAGTACCGCCGCTTACAACTGTACCGGTAAGGTTAGCTGTATTAACAGGTAATACTACCTGCTGATCGATACCTGCATCCACAACAATACTAGTGTCGGGGCAATCTTTTTTACAACTGGTGAAAAGAAATAATGTCATTGACAGGACTAAACCTGTATAGCGAAGAAACTTCATAATAGGAGCGTTTTAAAGTTAACGATTAAGTTTTGGCAAAGTAAATGAAATTTTAAACATGATTTGCAAAAAAAAGAGGCATCGTCACATACCTCTTTTTTAATATAATTGAATGCTGTTACATTTTTACAACTTGCTTGGTATCATTCCCCTTATTCCCATATCAACCACTGCATCGTTGTTAGGAGGCAACGGGTTGTATTGATTATTGCCGTCTGTTTCACTCCATTCAAAGCTTTTATTGGTGGATAATGACACCTGGATATTGATATCGCTTGTTTCGCTACCGGTAATTACCAGCGGTGTGGTAAAGCCGCCTGTAACCAAACAGGAACCAGCAGGAATAGGAGAGGTGGCAAATAATGGATTGGGTACAGTAGTGGCGCCTTCAGGAGCTTGGCCTGTTTGCACAGTACCAAATCCAGAAGCACTGGCTTCCACCGCCCAAAAACCTTGCTTTTTATTTGCATTAACCAACACAGTGGAATCTTTTACTTTAAAATTTGTGATGTAAGTATTGAAACCAATGAAGGAAGCAACAGTGGCATCAACAGTTGCAAGAGGGGAATATACATACACATTATAATTTTGGTAAGCCAGTGATACCCTCAGATAATTATAGGTGCCTGCTGCTAACTGGCTTAATGGTACACTCAGAAATACCTGGTTGTTGCCTGCAAATTTTGCTTTTGAAAAATCAATGGCATTAGAACCGCCGGTAGTTATTTCATCAGCTTTATATAAAACCGCACCGGCACCTGGCAGGGTGATAGCTGTTGGTGCCAATTCAAGATAGTGTGCACTCATGGTATTAAACCTTGGCGATTGTGCACCGTGTCCTGCAGGAACAGCAACAGGATTGCCTTGTCCGTTTAGCCTTACCTGTGTACTGTCAAACTTAAAAATGAAATTGACCATTACAGTGGGAGTAGGATTGTTTTCTTCTTTTTTACAGGAAATAAAAAACAGGGATGCAGTAACTGTTGCTGCAATGAGATTGAATTTCATGTGAAGGATTTTGGTTAATGAGTTGGTTTAAAATTGTGGCTAATGATTTTGCGAAAAATTATGCCGCAATAGTTTCAATGATACTTAATCACTCAGAAATTATTGTTAATTGGTTATGTAACCCGTTTGACCTTTGGTACCGACCGGGAGATACTTTAGTTCATCATCAACACATTTACACTACGCTGTAAAATATTGAATGCAATTTCAGCCATTAAATTTTCTTTATCCAATGTTGGATTTACTTCTGTTATTTCAAAACAACATATTTTCCTGTTCTGCATAAACTTACTTATCAGATCTTCCGCTTCCCGTTCTTTTAATCCATTACTTACCGGTGTACCTGTGCCTTTTGAAATGGAAGAATCAAGACTGTCAACATCGAAGCTTACATAAATATCTGTGCAATCGCCAAGGTAACGGAGCACTTTCCGGCTGATGCTTTCTGCACCATTGCGCCTTACTTCGTTTGTAGTAATTATTTTAATGCCATGCTTTTCCACCAATGCCCTTTCTTCTGCTTCATAATCCCGTAAAGAAATGATCACCACATCTTCCGGCAATACTTTGGGGAATATTTTTCCAAGATGTGTTAGTTGTTCCCATTGTTTAGCTGTTTTTTCATCCAGTTCATGCACTTTCATTTCCTCATTGTCTTCGCCAATAGCTGTTGCCAGGCTCATGCCATGCATATTGCCAGATGGAGTAGTGTATGGTGTATGTAAGTCGGCGTGTGCATCTATCCAGATAACACCCAGTTTGCTTTTTGGCTTTGCCATTTTAATGCCGGCAATAGTTCCGCCTGCGGTACCATGGTCGCCACTTAATACCACAGGAAAGAAATGGCTTTTAATGGTTTCACTTACAGATTTGCTCACTCTTTCATACATAGTAACCATGCCATTAATTCTTTTGGCGTACGGCGACTGGATCGGTTCAAATAACAATTGGTTTTCCACTTGAATTTTTTCAGAAGGAAAGTGAACAAAAAAGTTGCTCATAAAATCAAGCGCTGCAATTTTTATTGCATCAACCCCCAAACTTGCACCACGGGTACCAGCACCAATTTCGCTTGGCACTTCAATAAGTTTAATATTCTTCATACAAGTATTTAAAACCGCAACAGGGGAAGGGTTAGTAAGCAGTAAGCTTTTGCCCTGTCAAGCAGAATGAATGACAACAATCGTTTGTGCTGCAAATCTAAAGAATTCCCTCCAAAGGAGTAATTCCACGGATAGTACCGGTTATTTTCAGGGGTTTAAAGCGTACGAACATATCCTCACTATACCAGTTTTCCTGGCGGGTTTTGCGTACTACTTCTGCATGTTCTTTCATCTGGTAAGCAAAGGTTTTCATGCTGTCCCTATTCTGCCAGATGCTGAATGTGGCTTGTTTTATATAGGGCATTTCACCAATGCCAATGGAAGTGATTAAACCTTTAGCTGAATTCATTTGACTGGCTACACCGGCAACATTTTTCCAGAAAGCTGATAATTGAGAAAGCCTGATAGTTGCCCTTGTCAATATGGCTATTGGCCCATCATAATCTGTTTGTTTAGCAAGATTGCCGAAACATGCTGCGCCATCCCATTTTCCATGGCCTTCTATTGGTTCAAGATAAAATGTACAAACTTCACAATTGAATAGTTTCAACCAACCATTGATAAAATTGCCATATAACTCTTTCAATGATGCGTTTTGTGTAACTAACTGTTCAGGATGTGCGGCTACTATTCCCCATTGCTGCCAGTCGGGATTTTTATCGAATGTGCCATTTTTGCCACAGCCAAGCAATTTGTAAAATGTTGCTTTGGGATTAAACCAAAAAGGTATGTGATGCAGTGCCATCGCCAGCAACGCAAATGGTATATATCTTTTTTTGTAACGGATGATAGTGAGTGTTGCCAGCATTGTGCAACAATAACACAATTTTCTTAGTATGGTTGTATGCCGGTCTGACCTGCGGTGCCGGCCGGGAAAAGAAAAGGCTCCTTAAAAGGAGCCTTTGTATAGCCAAATTACCAAAACCTAAAACCAAATTAATTCTGTATGCTTTCAGCGGCATTCTGTTCGCCTTTTGTACTTTTTCTTTTGAATAATGAAAAATCAATTTTGCCAAAACGATAAGAGAAATTCAATCTGAACATTTGTGGGTCTCTCAACCTTGTATATTCCTGCGTAAAATAATCGCTGTAACTGTACTGGCTGTTTATCCTTGTTCTGAAAATATCACTGATGTTAAGTGAGACAGCCGCTGCATTATTTTTCAGGAAAGATTTTTTAAATGCTATATCCATTCCCCAGTTTGAATTGATATAACCCTGCGATGCACTCTGGCTTTGTTGCCATGGGCCTCCCATGCCGCCCTGGTTGTTATTAACCGGCAGGTTTGTTTTTGATTGATACGTTGTGGTTAGCTGTATGGCAAAATTTGCCGGCAATTTGAAGTTACTGTTGAACTTTCCAAACCAGCTCCACATGGCATCCTGCGAAACACTGTTGGCAATATTACTGGTGTTTATTTTTGAATTGTACAAATTCACATTGGTGCTGATGTCCCACCATTTTGTAAGATAATTTACCGATGTAACTTCTGCACCCACCGCATAGCTGGAGTTGGCATTGATATAAGTATTAATTAAGTCCGTTGTTCCTGTTAGCTCATTCAATTCTTCTGTAAGGTATCTTGTAATAAGATCGGTACTGTACTTATAATAAACAGAACCAAGCACCGTGTTTTTATTGGAGAAAGTTTTTAGGTATGACATTTCAAACGCATTTGTAAACTCAGGTTTTAATGCCGGGTTGCCTCTTGTAATATTCAATTTATCTGTATAATCTGTAAAAGGTATAAGGTTAAAAAAGTTTGGCCTGTTCACTCTTCTTGTTGCACTGAATTGTAGTTCCTGGCTGTTGCTTAGTTTCTGGCTCAGAAAAACAGAAGGAAATAAACTTACAGGGTATTTATTACTAAAAGTTGTTCCACTGTTTAACAAGGTACCATTGT
>JAZKGV010000104.1:10855-12647 GCA_040385725.1 Bacteroidota bacterium
CTCTGCTCTCAATCCAACCTTGTAACTAAAATCTTTTATGGTGTTGCTCAATGTAGCATACGCTGCATACACGTTGTCAGTATTTTTATAATTGCTGGTGGCAGATGCTATCAGTTCATATTCGTTGGTAGCATCATTATAAACATAGTTGTACATATTATTTATCCTGCTTCTTAACGCTGCCCTTACACCCGTTTCCAGTTTGTATGTTTTAGAAAAGGGTAAAACAAAATCAGATTGTATCACAAAATTTTTATCGCTGCCATTTCCAATTACTTTTTCCAAACCAGTGTTTAACAATGAACCTGCACCATTAAAATAATTTGTTGTGTACAATGAATTGTTTTCATTTTTACCAGTGAAATAGTTAGCATCCACGGTTAGTTCCTGTCCTTCTTTTTTGAATAATTGTTTAAAACCAAATACAATTCCCTGGCCGTTAAATTCCCTGCTGCCACTGGTGACACGTTGGCTTAAATTGCTGATTTTTCCTGCATTGTATAAACTATCTGTTGTAATGCCAATTGTTTCGCTGGGGTTAAATTCACCATGTACTTTTATGCCTGATAATGATAAAGTGGTTTTGTTAGAAAGAAAATAATCAACTCCCACTTTACCAAACAAAAAGCCACCTTGTGTTTTATTATAATTATCCTGGTAAACAGAAGTAAGAGGAACAGTTAAAAGATTTTCCCGATCTGTAGTGCCCCATGTTCTGCCTTTATTCTGGTTGCCATTTACAGAAGCAGTAAAGTTGAATTTGTCCTGGCGAAGGCTGATATCACCACCACCATTTAAAGCACCCCGTTTATCCACGCCAACTCTTACATTACCATTATAGCCTTTCTTTTTATTTTTCTTTAATACCACATTCAGCACACCACCGCCGCCACCACTAGCATCATATTTTGCAGAAGGGTTGGTGATCACTTCCACGCTTTCAATTACATCAGCAGGTATCTGGTCAAGCGTAAGGGTAGTAGGCCTGCCATCAACCAATAATTGTGGTGCGGCATTTCTTAACGTTACGTTTCCATCAATATCCACATTTACCGAAGGCACATTTCGCATTACATCCAGACCAGTACCGCCAGCGCTCATGATATTTTTTTCTACATTAAACACTTTCTTATCAGCGTTCAATTTTATGCTGGGAGTTACAGTGGTGATAGTTACATTATCCAGTTCCTTTAATTCGTTGCTGAGCCGTATAGTACCAAGGTCTTTTTCAAATGACGGAACCATATTTTGCGGAGCAGATACAACCTCTGATTTTGGCATAAATGAAATGGCTGATTCATAGGGTTTAAATCCTGTGCCTGATACTTTTAAAGTAAGAGCGCCCATTACAGGCAGTTCCTCAAAACTGAATTCGCCATTGCTTTTCGTAATTGCCGCTTTCAGCAGCAGGTCTTTCATCTTTTTTGTAACGGTATCCATTTTTTTCTGCATCAGCATAACCGAAGCACTTGCTACCGGTTTACCAGCTTCATCCACTAATTTACCAAATACATGGCCTGCATTGCCCGGGCCGCCTGGCTGCATACCACCAGGCATTTGCGCCATTGTTTGTAAACCTAAAAAGATGGCGGCGATTGTTATTAGCTTTCTCATTGTTCGTTTTTAATTGAATACAAAGCTATTTAGCTGTCAACCGCTTTTAAGGCAAATGAGATAAAAAGGAAGAATGCTGCGACGAAATTGAAAGGTGTTTTTTGGCGGGTGTGATGAATGGAGAATGAGATGTATAAAAGGTTTTTATATCCGGTCGGTACCGCAGGTCAGACCGGTA
>JAZKGV010000105.1:0-9004 GCA_040385725.1 Bacteroidota bacterium
ACATAAGGTCCAAAGCGGCCAACATTCACTGCTACTTCCAATCCTTCATATTCACCTAAGGTCAATGGCAGTTTAAACAACTCCATGGCTTCTTCCAGGGAGATGGTTTCAATACTTTGCCCAGCTTTCAATTTGGCAAACTTCGGTTTTTCATCATCTGTTGATACGCCTAACTGCACCATCGGGCCATAACGTCCCATTCTTGCAATTACCGGCGTTCCATGTTCATCCGCACCCAATGATCTTTCACCAACAGCCCTTTCTGCATTTTCCATGGTGTGCTCCACACCTTCATGAAATGGTTTGTAGAAATCACTCACCATTGTATTCCATACCAACTTGCCATCAGCAATTTCATCAAACTCTTTTTCTATCTCCGCAGTAAAAGAATAATCCATCACTTTATCAAAATGCTGGTTCAAAAAATCTGTAACCACCAATCCTAAGTCGGTTGGAAATAATTTTGATTTTTCTGCACCTGTATTTTCCTGTGCAATGATGTTGTGAATTTTATTTTCTTTTAACTGAAGTATCCTGTAATCTCTCTTTACGCCTTCTTTCTCTTTCTTCTCAACATATGTACGCTTAATAATAGTAGAGATGGTAGGAGCGTAGGTACTCGGCCTGCCAATGCCCAACTCTTCCAGTTTTTTCACCAATGAAGCTTCCGTATATCTTGCTGCCGGCCTAGTAAATCTTTCAGTTGCCGCCATTTGTTTGAACTCTAATTTTTGTCCAACAGTTAAGTTTGGCAAACGGCTGTCATCGCCTTCTTCTGTTTCCTCATCATCGGTACTTTCCATGTACACTTTTAAAAAACCATCAAACTTTATCACTTCACCGCTGGCGGTTAATTCTTCATTGTTGGTGCTGATATTTATTTTGGCAATTGTCTTTTCCAGTTCTGCATCACTCATCTGACTGGCAATGGTACGTTTCCATATCAGTTCATACAGCCTTCCTGTTTCCGGATCGTTCACAAAATTATTATCCATGTAAGTGGGGCGGATGGCTTCATGGGCTTCCTGTGCACTTTCATTTTTGTTTTTGTATTTGCGTACCTGCACATAATCCGGCCCGTAATTTTTATTAATGGAATTTTTTATATCATCCATCGCCGTATCACCAAGGCTCACACTATCTGTACGCATATACGTTATCCTTCCGCTTTCGTACAGCTTTTGTGCAAGCAGCATTGTTTTAGCAACACCATAACCAAGTTTTCTACTGGCTTCCTGTTGTAAGGTAGAGGTAGTGAATGGCGCAGCAGGTGTACGCTTGCCGGGTTTTACCTGTATATCTTTTACTGTGTAGTTGGCACCAATGCATGATTGTAAAAACTTCTCTGCATCTTCTCCATTATTATATTTATTACCTTCTGCTTTAAAGGTAACAGTCTTTTCATTCAGGTCTGTTGCAGCCAATGCAGCTTCTACTTTAAAACTGCTTGTTGGGGTAAATTGATTTATTTCCCTTTCCCGTTCTACAATTAATTTTACTGCTACACTTTGTACACGGCCTGCACTCAATCCGCCTTTCATCCCGATCTTTCTCCACAACACAGGGCTCAGTTCAAAACCCACCAACCTGTCCACCACACGGCGTGCCTGCTGTGCATTCACCAGGTCCATATTAATGGTACGTGGATTTTGCACCGCTTTTTGAATAGCAGGTTTTGTTATCTCATGAAAAACGATACGCTTGGTTGTAAGCGGATTTAGTTTTAACACTTCCGCCAAATGCCAGCTGATGCTTTCTCCTTCACGGTCCTCATCCGATGCCAGCCACACTTCATCGCTTTTTTTAGCCAGCGCTTTCAGGTCATTTACAACCTTTGTTTTTTCAGGAGAAATAATATAACGGGGTTCGAAATTATTAGCCACATCAATGCCCATATCGTTCTTCTCAAGGTCACGTATATGGCCAAAGCAACTCTTTACTTCAAAGTCTTTTCCTAAAATTCCTTCTATCGTTTTTGCCTTTGCAGGGCTTTCTACTATCAATAGGTTCTTAGCCATAATGGGTTATTATATTTTCTTTGAAACAGGCATTGGAACAATGATTCAGCATCGTTGCATCGCACTCTTTTACACTTGTTTCTTTGTGCAACATTTGCTTCCGGTTATCAACACTCTGTTGCTGCAATATTAGTCTAAAATTGAAAAATCAAAATATTTCGTGGAAAAAGGGTTGTGTATCAGTTCGGAATTTTAGGTTTTGTTTCCAATGCAATAGGAACGGTTTCTATGAGTTCAAGTGATCTAACCATATCCTTAGTTCCCGTTTTATACTTTAAAAAATGAGGCGTTTTTAAATGTGATTGGTATGCCGCTGTGTCAGCATATATTTCAAAAACCGTTACATGGGTTGGATGATCCTTTTCGTAAACAGCATGTAAGGTAATTACACCCGGTTCAACACGTACCGCTGTTTCTGCATGTTCTTTAAGGGCTGCTTTATAATTTTCTAATTGCGCTGAATCTATTTGCAGCTTTGCAATACGAACGACCAAGTTTTTGTCCTGGGCAAATGCATGATTGGTAACAGCAGATGCAATCATTATTACTATAATAACCAGTAACGACAGTCGTATTTTATTTCTCATTTTATTCAATTTGTATAGCATTATACCTACAAAAAATCAACCACCTTGTTCATCACATCTTCATCGCTGTAAATTTTACTGTGGCCAAGCCCCCGTGTTATTACAAATTCTACATTGTGCAGGCGTTGATCTTTTGTTATTAATGCATCGGTTAATGGTGTGGTGTCATCATATTCATCATGTATCCAAAGCACTTTTGCTTTAATGTTAGCGATAGCCCTGTTTACAGAAAACCATTCAGGTTTTTGCCCACTCATTTCGAAAATGATCTTGTCAAATTCTGCTCTTACTTTTTTATTGCTGATGCCCAACATTTTAAACGCACCATCAATGGCCGTGGTTGTTTCAGTTGCAGGTGCTATCAAAACCACTTTTATATTTTCATCATGTGGTATTTCTTCCAATGCCAGCGATATTGCCAGCCCGCCAAATGAATGTGAAATAAAACCAGTCAGCGGACCGTGGTTCTCCATCACTTTTTTTATCATCTGCTTATACTCCAGCGCATTAATAGTATCCCCCTCACTGCTGCCATGTGCCGGCGCATCAAAGGCAAGTACTTCATACCCTTTTTCAATCAGTGGCAATATATACCGGTGAAATTTGTGTGCTGCAGAAGCAAATCCATGGAGGATCAAGATCTTATGTGGCTGCCCCTTGTTCCAGCGATAGCCTTTCAGTTTTTTACCATTAAACAACTCATAAACGGGCTCGGCAAACTTAAAAACAGGCGGCGTTTGCTTCTTCGACTTCTCTAATGGCGTGCAGAACAGGTTGAAAGCTGCCACCGCAGTTTTACGCACTGATATGAGGGAAAGTACCCGAAATTTCCACCGGATGTAATTAAGAGCTAGTATTTTCGTTAGTTTCATTAACACAAAAATAGTGATATGAGAGTTGTTATTATCGGTGCAGGCAACGTAGCGTCTGTTTTGGGGAGAAAGATCAAAAAAGCCGGGCATGATGTTATACAGGTTTTAAGCCGCCGTTACGATAGTGCCAAAGTATTGGCAGACGAACTCGGCTGTACTGCCAGCAATAATTTTGGAGAGATCGATAAAACAGGCGAACTGTTCCTGGTTGCCATGTCTGATGCTGCGTTAAACGAATTGAAAGAAAAAATAAATGTAGCCGATAAAATTGTGGTGCATACAGCAGGCTCTGTATGTAAAGATGTATTGAAAGATGTATCATCAAACTATGGTGTTATTTATCCTTTGCAAAGCCTGAGAAAAGAAAACACAGACGAATCAATAGTGATCCCTTTGTTGATAGATGCTTCTAATGATTACAGCATACAGATCATCAACCAGTTTGCCAGCAGCATAAGCCCGGTTGTAAGCTACACACAGGATGAACAGCGGTTGAAGCTTCATGTTGGCGCTGTATTAACCAGCAATTTTGCCAACCACCTGTATTGTCTTGCGCTGGATTTTTGTACTAAGGAACAAATCGACTTTAAATTGTTACAACCATTAATAGAAGAAACCGCCACCAGGTTAAAAGGGCATTCTCCCTGCGATATGCAAACCGGCCCGGCTGCAAGAAAGGATGTACATACATTAGATAAACATCTCCGCCTGCTTACTCCACATCCAAAATTGCGTACGTTGTATTTGAGGATGACGGATAGTATTATGAATCCGTAGTTAGTTAATAGTTATTAGTTATCAGTTATGGGTGGATAAAACTTTCCACTTTCAATTTTCCATTTTCAACTCACATTACTTCCACGGAAATATCACATCTGTCTGCACTTTATTAGGGTCTTTTGGTTTGCCGTCTTTATCCATCGGGTCATCTATATACACCTCATAAGGCTTCCCATTCAATTTTTTCTTATGGCTTTTCAGCCAGTCGCCCAGGGCTTCATAAGCTTGCGGCAACATATCATAAGCGCCATGAAAATGAGCTACTGTTACACTATCAACGCCAATTTCTCTTATAAAAACATTGGAAGGGATTTTAGCAGGCTTTTTATCAACCGGGATACCTGCCTCGAAGAAAAAGGGGAGTTTACTATTTTTATACCAGGAAGTAGG
The DNA here is from genome assembly GCA_040385725.1 of Bacteroidota bacterium. Taxonomy (GTDB): domain Bacteria; phylum Bacteroidota; class Bacteroidia; order Chitinophagales; family Chitinophagaceae; genus Ferruginibacter. The sequence goes on from JAZKGV010000105.1 coordinate 4,648, forward strand.
CCGGCCGGTGGTTTTTAGTTTATTCTTTTGTATTACAGTTACCAGTTTGAGGCCCCATATTTCTGCCAGTTTTATTTGCAGCCTTTCCATTGTGGCGGCACTATCTTTCATATATATAATTACCTGCTTTGTAGAAAGTGTGTCGGTAATGTTAATGATTGGGGCTCGCTTTGTTTCAGTTGGCGTGGGCGCCGGATCTTCCTTTTTAGCAGGGGCATCTTTTTTTGCTTCCGGTTCCGCCTTCTTTTCTTCCGTACCATTACTGCAGGAAGCAATAAAAGCACCCATTATCATGACAGGCAAAAGTAACTTCTTCATAAATCGTGGTTTAGCAAATGAAAATAACTATTTCAATTTTAAAAATATAAAATACAGCCAGTGTTTATCAAAAAATCATACCAGTAATTGGTGCATAAAGGATTGTTTTCCTAATATGGTAATTGTACAGTAGGTTTGCAACCCGAATTTTGCACTATGTACACGATCACTTATAAGTTTGAACAGAAAGGCCTTGAACCAATAACCCTTACCAATATTGAAGATGGGCAATCGCTGCTGGAAGTAGCTTTAAAAAACGATATTGACCTGCACCATAACTGTGGCGGTGTTTGCGCCTGCAGTACCTGTCATTTATACCTTGAACAGGGAGAAGACCTGGTGGAAGAGTTAAGCGACAAGGAAGAAGATTTTATTGATAGGGCGGTTAATCCAAGATTGACCAGCAGGCTGGGTTGCCAGTGTGTGTTGCAGGAAGGTGATGGCAACATTGTCGTTACCTTGCCCGATCAGACACAGTTTTTGGGAGAATAGCACCCAATTTGAAGATTTGAAGATTTGGTAATTTGAAAATTACTTTTGTATTAACCTTCTTCCATCTTCAAATCATCAAATTATCAAATCATCAAATTAATAGAATGACTTTTGAACCACCAATTCACTGGAACGATTACGAAGACATTGCCCAAAAACTCTACGAACGTTTTGGCGATGATTTTACTGAAGGAAAGATATACCGTATCCGCTTTACCGACCTGCATAAATGGGTGTTGGAAATACCACACTTTGCCGGTAAGCCTGAGCAAAGCAATGAAGGACATTTAGAAATGATCCAGAGCAGTTGGGTGTATGAGTGGAGAGATAATCAGAAGTAATTAATTGAAAATGGAAAATTAAGAATTGAAAAGTTTAAAATCGCTCCTTCTCATTTTCCCCTTTCCATTTTCAATTATTAATTAATTTGCTGCCGCTTCCATATAACTTTCTATCGGCTCACAGGTACAAATTAAATTCCTGTCGCCATGTGTATTGTTAACCCTGCTCACACTTGGCCAGAATTTATTGTCTCTTACATATTCTAACGGGAACGCTGCCTGTTGTCTTGTATAAGCATGGCTCCATTCATCTGCACAAATCACATGCTGTGTATGCGGTGCATTTTTTAATACGTTGTCTTTTTTATCAGCCTTGCCTTCTTCGATCGCTTTTATCTCTTCATGTATGCTGATCATCGCATCACAAAACCTGTCCAGTTCACTTTTATCTTCACTCTCTGTTGGTTCCACCATCAATGTACCAGCAACAGGAAAGGAGAGAGTAGGAGCATGAAAACCATAATCCATCAAACGCTTGGCAACATCTTCCGCTTCCACACCAGCGCTGGTTTTAAACGGACGCAGGTCAACAATAAACTCATGTGCTGCTGTGCCATTCTTTCCGCTGTACAATATTTTATAATGTTTTTCCAATCTTACTTTCATGTAGTTGGCATTCAGTATCGCATACTCAGTTGCTTTACGAACGCCTCTTGCACCCAGCATTTTTATATAAGCATAACTGATCAACAAAATACTGGCACTTCCATAAGGCGCTGCACTCACACGGCCACCTGTTAATGTATCAGCAGTGGTTGGTAAATAAGGAACCAGTTGCTTTGCCACACATATTGGCCCAACACCCGGCCCGCCACCACCATGCGGAATAGCAAATGTTTTATGCAGGTTCAGATGGCATACATCAGCACCAATTAAACCAGGACTTGTCAATCCAACCTGTGCATTCATATTGGCGCCATCCATATACACTTGTCCACCGTATTGGTGAATAGTATCACAAATGTCGATGATACTTTCTTCAAACACACCATGTGTTGATGGATAAGTAACCATTAAGCAGGAAAGGTCATCTTTATGCTCAGCAGCTTTTGCTTTCAGGTCAGCTACATCAATATTTCCTGCATCATCACATTTTGTAACCACCACTTTCATGCCTGCCATCACCGCACTGGCAGGATTGGTGCCGTGTGCAGATACAGGGATCAACACCACATTTCTATGCCCTTCGCCTCTCTCCATATGATAACGGCGTATCGCCAGCAAGCCTGCATATTCCCCCTGTGCGCCACTGTTAGGTTGTAAAGAAGTTGCCGCAAAACCGGTGATCACACTCAGGTAATTTTCCAGTTCTTTTATCATTTGTATATAACCTCCAGTTTGTGTTGCAGGAGCAAAAGGATGCATCTTGCTGAACTCCGGCCAGCTTACAGGGATCAACTCTGTTGCAGCATTCAATTTCATCGTACAACTTCCCAAACTTATCATTGAAGTATTTAAACTCAGGTCTTTATTCTCCAGTGATTTTAAATAACGCATCATTTCACTTTCACTCCGGTGTGTATTAAAAACAGGATGCGATAAGTAAGAAGATGTTCTTGTTAAGTGATAAGGAATATTATCCAGCGTAGCATCAGCATCAAAAGATGCACTCGCTGTATCAATATTTAATGATGAGGCAAACACATCTATAATGTCAATTACATCGGCTTGCGAAGTAGTTTCGTCAAGTGTAATACCGATCGTATTTTCTTTATAGTAAAAATTGATCTCTTTTCCTTCAGCAATTGTCTTTATTGCTTTAGCATCTTTCACTTTTACCTGTAGCGTATCAAAGAAATAATTATTGCTGTTTTCAAAACCCAGTTCACTTAATTCATCACTCAACGTTTTCGCCAGTGTACTTACTCTTTTGGCAATATTCTTTAATCCATCTGGTCCGTGATATACTGCATACATCGCCGCCATATTTGCCAGCAATGCCTGCGCCGTACAAATATTACTTGTTGCCTTTTCACGGCGAATATGTTGTTCCCTTGTCTGCAACGCCATACGTAAACAACGGTTGCCGGTTGCATCAATACTCACACCGATAATGCGTCCGGGTATCACTCTTTTAAAATCATCTTTTGTTGCAAAGAAGGCAGCATGAGGTCCACCAAAACCCATCGGTACACCAAAGCGTTGTGCACAACCAACAGCCACATCAGCACCCAATTCACCCGGAGGAGTAAGTAAAGTCAATGCTAACAGATCAGTGGCCATCACCACCTGTGCATTCACCGCATGAACCTTGTTTATAAACTCACGGTAATCAGCAACAGAACCAACACTATCAGGATATTGCACAATGGCGCCAAAGAAGTTGTCATCTAACTGTGCAGTTAAATAATCACCAAACACCAGCTCAATACCAATTGGTTCAGCCCTTGTTGCCAGCACATCTTTTGTCTGGTGAAAAATATTTTCATCCACAAAAAATTTGGGTGCCGTAATATGGTCGTGGTCTTTATTTTTGTGATTAAACAACATGCTCATGCCTTCAGCCGTAGCAGTAGCTTCATCTAATAAACTTGCATTCGCAATGGGTAAACCAGTGAGGTCACTCACCATGGTTTGAAAATTCAGCAGGCTTTCCAATCGGCCCTGCGATATCTCCGCCTGGTAGGGTGTGTATTGCGTGTACCAACCCGGGTTTTCAAATACATTCCGTAAGATCACACTTGGTGTAATGGTATCATAATAGCCCTGGCCGATATAATTTTTAAACACTTTGTTCTTTGCCGCCACTTCTTTCAGGTCGCTCAGGTACTGGTATTCGCTGCTGGCAGCCGGTAAAGCCAGCGGGCCCTTGATGCGGATGCTGTCGGGTATCGTCTTGCTTATCAGTTCATCAATACTCGATACGCCAATGGCAGCCAGCATTTCCACGGTTTCAGATTCATTCGTGCCGATATGCCTGCCTGTAAATTCGTTCTGTTGCTTTTCGAAGAGATTCATAAGTGAGTGAGGTTGAAAATTTTCAGGTGCAAATTTACGAGGATAACTGTAAAAACCGGGGATTGGTTGAAAGGAAAACTAATGGATGTTAGTAAACATGGTATAAACTTTATTTGGTGGGTAATAAATGTGGTTTTTTGCTTTGGGGCCGGCAGTTGTATTTCATGGTATCATCGTTGCCACGCTCGGTTCAAAGGCATACCATTGGGGAGCTTTTATCTAAGCTTTTGGGAACAATCAAATGCTAT
>JAZKGV010000106.1:0-7179 GCA_040385725.1 Bacteroidota bacterium
TATGAAGAAGCAAAGAAAAGTGACAAAAAAGTTTTGATAAGAACAGCCAATGAAGTAACAGATGCAGCCTCAAGGCCAAAAGCGGCTACACTTAACTGGCATTTTAAAATGAATAACACCCGTGATATTTCCTGGGCTTCCTCAAAAGCATTTATGTGGGATGCGGCAAAAATAAATTTGCCATCGGGCAAAACTGCATTGGCCATGAGTGCTTATCCTGCAGAAAGTAAAAAGTCTTCCTCCTGGGGCAGGAGCACAGAGTATGTAAAAGGCGTGATCGAGAATTACAGCAAACGCTGGATAGAATATCCTTATCCTGCAGCAGTAAATGTGGCAAGCCATGTAAACGGTATGGAATATCCCGGGATAGTTTTTTGCCCTTATACAGCAACAGGCGAAGGTTTATTTGGTGTTACGGATCATGAATTTGGCCACACCTGGTTCCCGATGATCATTGGCAGTAACGAAAGAAAATATGGCTGGATGGATGAAGGCTTTAGTGAATACATTAATGCATTAAGCCAGGCTGATTTTAATAAAGGGGAATACAAGCCTGGAGGAAAAAGGCCGCTGGTGGTGCTGGCAAGTTATTATTTTGGAGATGGAACCGAGCCAATTATGAGTACACCGGATGGGATGAGAGAAAGTAATATCTCAAAGACTTTATACTTTAAGCCACAGGTAGGGTTAGAATTGTTAAGAGATGAAATAGTGGGTGAGAAACGTTTTACCTATGCTTTTAAACAGTACATGGAAAAATGGGCATACAAACATCCAACACCATGGGATTTTTTCAGGTCGATGGATAATGCATTAGGCGAAGACCTTAGCTGGTTCTGGAAGGCCTGGTATGTAGAAAATTACAGGCTCGATCAAACAATTCTTTCTGTTGTATATGCCGGAGGTAATCCTGCCAATGGTGCATTGGTTACCATTGCCAATCTTGACCAGATGGCAATGCCTGTGGTATTGCAATATGAAACTGCTGATGGTAAAAAAGAAGTGATGAGATTGCCGGTGGAAATATGGAACAATACAGCTTCATTCAAAATAAAATTACCAACTACAGAAAGGGTAACTAAAGTGGTGATCGATCCTGATAAGGCTTTTCCTGATATGCATTATGAGAATAATATCTGGAGTGGGAAGTAGGGGAGAAATTTTTTTCTCCTTCCTACATGTGTCACTTATAAATTTAAAACTTCTTAGCCGGGTCTCCACAACGAGCCTTGTAGCTTAGCTGTGGGACCCGGCGCTATCCCGGTGAACTGTTTAAATCTAAATCATTCAACTCCCGAAAATTTAATACAGTATAGATTCCTTGTTCGCCTGTTAAATAATACTTTGCAGAACTGTGTGAATATTCAATTGCGTTTATCGCTAATTGCCACTTGCCTGCACATGGATTGTTGTGAATATAATCAAGTTTCTGCACTATAAACTTATCACTGATACATTCCTTCCAATCAAAACTGTCTTCCCATATTTCATACAATTTGCCTTTCTTTTTATCGCTGATATTTACAGCATTTGCCATTTGCTGTAATAGATCATTTCGACCTTGTGCCTTCAAACGTTTTACTATTTCATATCCAATAAACCGTTTGCCATCACCAACAATTGTGTTAATATTCTTTTTGCTGTGGCGAAAGGCAATAGTAGCATGAACATGATTTGGCATAATGACATAGCCGGTTATGTAATGGCCTTGTTGTTTTAAGTGATCAAACCAGTTATACAGCAAATCATACCCATTTGTAGTATCTATTAATGGCAACCAGTTAAAGCAGGTGAAAGTGATAAAGAAATGGCCGCTGCTGTATGGTATCTTTCTTTTTACCGGCATGTAATAAAGATAGATATATTATTCATGCTCCCTGCTGAGTAGCGGCGGGTTCTGCCAATACACATTATCCATGCACGGAAACCCGCCTGGGAAGTTTTAGAGTAACCAAAGTGGTGATCGACCCGGATAAGGTTTTTCCGGATATGCATTATGAGAATAATATCTGGAGTGGGAAGTAGTGTGTATTAAAACAATATAAACGTTTCCTGCTCCTGGAAATTCACCGGGAAACTGATAAACACATTTGCTTTACCCACTTTAACACTGCCAATTAATTTTACCATCACTTGTTTTTTCGCCATTATACTGATGGAGTTTCTTAAAAGGTTTTGCATATCCACATCGATCTGTATCGGAATACTGAACTCTTCTTTTCTTGGAATGGTTATTTGATATTCCTGTGAAGTATGCCCAAGTAAAACATCATTGATATAAATATCCAGGTCAGTGCGTTTTAATTGCAAGCCATAATTATTGGGATTAAAATACACCAGGTCCATTTTTACAGAAGAGGAGGAGAAGCCCAATTTATCTACTGTAAAATTCCTAAACTCTCTATATTCTAAAGCCTTTGGCGGCCCACAGGATATAAACAGCGTTGATATAAGAACTAAAGAGAGAAGAGTCAGTTTAAACGGCTTCATTAGTAATGTTGATAAGGCACAAATATAAAAGCTTACACCTGTTTAACGGGTGTAAGCTTTTACAAACTTTTTATAAAGTTTATTCTAATGGCGTATTTAAAGTAGACCTTACTGTTTTTATATCTTTGTTCAATACAGCTTCCACAAACAATTCATAATACTGTGGGTCTTTTGGTACCGGCAGCGAAATAGAATTTCCTTCACCAACTTTTTTAATAAACATCGTATTGGCATATTGGTCAACCCTTACGAGGTACCATTCAAATTTAAGGCCTTCAATCTGGTTTTTATATAGTTTCCATTGTGTGGTATCCTGCCTGTACATAATGTTGTAGCTGAGCATGGCACTTACCCTCGTCATTCTTGATGGCTTTAATATTTTTATATCCGGCACAGGCGATGCAGGTACATTACTGTTTGTCCATGTATTAAGCACTTGTGTATATAACTGCCGGTTCCTTGATTCAAGGTCGAGCAGGCCGTTTAGTGCTATATAATCTGTGTTTTCAATATCCTGCCATGCCGGTACAAAAGCACTTTTTTTAACTGATGGTATCGAGTCCCATAATTCAACCGGTACTTTGCCCCAGGCTGTTTTTGCAGTAAGCGGTTCTTTTAAGCCGGCCTTGTATTTGGTGGTGGCCGTCAGCATATACTTATCGATCTGGGGTACATATTGCTGGTAGAACTCCAGGCGTTTCTTTCCATTTAAATCCCAGTTAAGGTCTGCAATAATGGGCCGTACAGCATCCAGGGCACGAATGGCATTGCATACATCACTAAGCCAGTTTACATATTTATTCCTGTAGTAATAAAGCCCTGGCTTATAAGTCTGGTTCTCTAAATTATACAGCACATCAGATCCGAGGTTCCATGCAATGATATTTTGTTTGCCAAGATTATTCTTTACTACAGAAAGTATTTTATCTTTTTCCTGCTGCATCTTTTTATCATCATCCAGTTCTTCTACTCCCATCAATGTTACAAAACGTGCTACCTGTTTCATTCCATATTTTCTGAATAGTTCATCCAATACGTTGTCATAAAAACCGGGCATCGATCTTTCAATGGTATTGGCACCAATACTTTTCATTTCTTTTATATCTGCTTCCAGCGTCCGCTTCGTCATGGTATGCCTGTTGCGGAACCAAAAGAAGCCTTTGTCATACATAATACCTTTTAATGTATCGGGCAAAATATGTGCCTTGGTTACCAATGGTTTTGCAGGTGATAACGGAAGGCCTTTTATATCTTTTTCAAAATTGCTTTTGTTGAATGTGGGAAACAGGTTGTTTACAGAACCTACTTTACTATCATCTACAATCACGGCCCTTATTTCTTTGAACGCAGTATCAATATTATTTTCTGCCACTTTCCACCACGCTGTTTTATCAACAACCATTGTTTCAACCTGTGTGATCATTACAGGCAAGCCAAACTGGAACAGTGCTAAATTATGATAGGGGCTGTATTGCGTATGAAAACCCTGCCTTCCTGTTTCGCTGCTGCTTTTTTCTCCATCATAAATATTTACACCGAGCCAGTCAACATAATAACTGCCGGGGAAATACGAAGCGGCTGTGGCAATGTCCCAATTATTCCATACCCATATTATTTTTTCTGTACCAACGCTGTCAAAAACAGAATGAACATGCCGCCAGGCATCAATATAATATTGTGGCTGTAGTTTATTAAGTGTATCGCCGTTAGTTTTATTAAAATGCAGGTTTACAAAAACCGGTTTGTTAAGTGCCGAAATTTGTTTTGCAAAATCAATAAAGGCCGAATCAAATTTTCCTGTTGCCACCTGCTGCATCAACTGGTCATCAGCTGAAGTGATGGAATTATTATTGGCAAATGGTTTCCATACAAGTAATGGCAAAGCATTATGATCATATATTCCCTGTAAACCAGTAGGAAGTTTACCGTTGCTGTTTGCATCTGACGATACCTGCAACATTGCAATGGCAGCATCGCTGTTTGAAGCAAATATTTTATTTATTGGCGTATTGTCATTGGCAGGTTGCGATATGCCTTTATAAAATACTTCAAGCCCCGGCAATGGATTTGGTAAGAAGGTAGGAAGTTCATTCAGTTTGCGGTAGCCAACTATAAACAATGTTACCACTGCTACAGCCAGGATGATAGAGTATTTTCTTAAAAAACTATGTGTGGCGATGATGACGCCTGTTTTTTTCCTGATCTTCATTGCAAAGCTGCTGGCCTTACTTTCTCCTGATGCATAGCCTGAAATGGCAAACGTAAATGCCATAAAAAATACCTGCATAGAGGCAAGCACCGCCATAAAGCTGGTGTACGGATTATAATTGCTGGTGAACCCATATACAATGGCAATAAGTGATACAACTGCGATAAAGATATTGGGCACACTTAAAATAAAAGGCAATGGATCATTGTCATTTTTTGGGGTAGGGATGTACGGTACTTTCTTACGCAGCAGCGTATAGAAAAAACCAATCGAGTGTACCCACCATGCACCGATCTGTAATATACCGCCAACAATATGAAACCCTCTTTCTGTTTCTTCTGCCACCCATTTTTGTACAAAGTGCCTTATGAGTATGCTCATGGCCAACACAGGAAAAGATGCAAGGGCAAATGCCACCACATCCATCTTGAGCGGAATATACCCGGTGAACAATGATATAACGGGTATTAAAAAGTTAATAAAGAAAATGATACCTGATAAATAATGGAAGGGTAGAAGAAAGTAATGTAGCTTTTGGCGCCAGGTAAATTTTGTAAACAGTTTAGGATAGGTAACCATCAGCAATTCCCATGTGCCCCTGCTCCATTTTAATTGTTGTTTAAAATAAGAAGACATTGTTGCAGGCACCAATCCTCTTGTTAAGATAGAAGGGTGATAAATTGACTTCCATCCTTTGGCATGCATTTGCATCGCTGTATGCATATCTTCTGATAAGCCTGCAGCATGTCCACCGATAGAATCAAGCGCTTCTCTCCTGAAAGTACAGTTGGCACCTATGGCTTGTACTGTTCCGTAGGTGTTCATACACATCATCATGGGCCCGTAAAACTGGTAAGTTTGTTGTGCCGCTCCTTTGGCAACAAGGCTTTCACTTTGATTGTAATATGCCTGCACAATTTGCACATACCCAACTTTAGGGTCTTCAAAATATCCAACCACGGCATCTAAAAAATCAGTTGCAGGAATATGATCAGGATCCATCACCACCACCAATTCACCTGTTGCCTGTTTTAATGCATTATTAATATTACCTGCCTTTGCATTTACTTTTATTGTTCTTGTTACATGCCTTACACCCAGCCTGCTGCACAAAGCCCTCACATCAGGATCATCTGCTTCATCACAGCAATAAGATGTATGAGGATATGTCATTGCCTGCATGGCAGTGAGTGTTTGCTCCAACATATCAAATGGCTCACCGGCACAGTAAGTGGTGAGCACATCTATGGTATAGATCTTTGTAGCTTCTGGTTTTGGGGTTACTGAAATGGCGAAGTAATGATACCATTCATGCATCCACTTTAAGCAATAATACCCCAATGTTATCATCAGCAAAACATACAAAGGCTTGTTGCCGATATTGCTGTCTCTCGACATATTGTACAGGAAAAAAGCCACCGAAAAGTAGCCGATAAAGATCATTGCCCGTAAAGCAATTTTCTCTTTTTTGGTTGGGGGTTGTATCGGGGTGGCTCTAAAGTTCATTGTTTACAACATAGAATGGAGTGTTTGCAGTACTGCAATATCCCTTTTTATTATATACATTAATATATATCCTGTATGGCCCTTGTTTTTTAGGGCAAACAAAGGATGTGTTTTGTGTAGTGCTGTCTGCGATCAGTCCCTGTTCTGCACTGGGGCGTTTAAAATAATGCCAGGTGCGCCCCCAGTTAAACCAATCTTCTTTTAGGATCTCCCATGAGTAGCGGAGACTGTCGCCTGGTTCCCCATCTGCTAATAAAAGTTTGGCAATGTGTTTTGAATCCGGGCTTAATAAAATATTATCCCTTCCACCCATACTGTCGATCAGCATATATTGAATTTGTGGCGACTCATGTTTTGTTTGTATGCCTTTCCAGCAATCTGCCAATGCTTCTTTTACTTCGGTGGAAGTACTGTCTGCATTATAAATACTGTACCAGGTATGTGTGTATTCCTGTCTTGTGCCCCAATAAAATACCATTGAACCAAGAAACCTTGGTTCATCAAGCGGCATAAATGTATTGTAGTAATGAGAAAATTGTTCTGCTTTTTTGGTGCTGGTATTTTCTACCGGGGCACCCCACACCGTTGTTTCCGCTTCCCATCCACCGTTTGGGCTCCATTCTGAAATGAGGAAGGGGCCATCCCACAATGGTTTTATCCTGCGTAATTCTTTGTGAATGTCTTTTATCCTGTTGTATGTATTAATAGAAATAAAATCGAGATCCCTTATTTTCCAGTTGATATTTAAAATACTTTGCTTTTGATAGTTGATAATAGTGGTGGTTACAGGATGGTCAGGGTCTTGGTCATGTATCATTTTCAAAAACCGGTTGTAAGCTTTGTAAAAATAAGAAGAGTGTGAAGAGATAGGCATCCTTAGTTCATTGCCCAGGCCCCAGGCCAGCAGGGCAGGGTGGCTTTTATGTTTGTTTACTATTCTTTCGTAAGCAGCAAACAATTTATTTACTTTGCTT
>JAZKGV010000106.1:7189-19366 GCA_040385725.1 Bacteroidota bacterium
ACCATTCGGTCAATTCGCCATCGGGCACATCCAGCCCGGCAATAACTGATACATTGTATCTGGCAGCGTCATTAAGGGTTTGCTCCATTAAAGTAGTATCCCATAGAAGAACGGTATTGCCGCCACTGGCCGCCAATTCCCTTAAGTATTCATGCCCCACGGCTCCTTTTACCAGCATCGGAACCCCGTTTTTATAAAACCTGTACACCCCGTTTTCCTTTTTTATCTCTACTTTTTTACTGCCGGTCTTTCGGTCAGCAACCTTATCATTACAGGAAACAACAGCCCATGATGCCAGCAACAGCATAGCAGTGTATATACCTTTGCGGTTAATACAATACCAACGCTCAAATTTATTGCGATTGAAAAAAGACTTCATTAGTAAGTTCCTTCTGTTACAGGTAGCTAATTTTGAATGAATATAAATGAATTTAATGTAAACGGGAAACAGCAGTAAATAGTATTTAGTAAAAGGGTTATTTTTATTGTGTAAACAAAGGGGCTGTCATTCTATAAAAAATTGCACTTTCGATACCGGATAATTTGTTAATGAAATTTTTCTTCAATAAATAAGGCGGTTGGTATATATGTGTTGCCCAAAAAATCGTTATATGTCGTTATAACTGTTTTATAATTTAAAAAAACCTGTTTTCACCTGATGGATTTTTCCCTTTATATAAAAAGATCTTTCTTCTTTTTTGTGTTGTGTTTGCTGATGTCATTGTCAGCAAGTGCTACCGAAACTGAAATACGCTACCGCATCAATGGGGTAAAGGATGTGTACCTTGTTTGGGGAGTAAACGATTGGCAGAAGTATAAAAAGAAACTGCCCAATACCACTTATTCCGGTAAAGTGATGCGTACGTTGATGAGGAAGGAAGGCGATGTATATGTGGCAAAACTGGATATTGATTCCGGCAATTTGATCGACTATGGCTTTATGTATGTAAAAAAAGCTGGCCCATTTGGGGTAAGAGTTGAGTATTGGGATATGGATGACAGTGAAGGGAAGAAAGGATATTTTACAAAATCGGAAGAAGGACGTGTTATTACAATTACAGCAGATGTAAGCAAAATTTCTCCCAAAGGCAATATTGGGCTAAATAGTCTTGCCTTGTACCTGTTGCTTGCATTTGGGCTTGGCGCTTTGTCAATTTTTATTGCAAGAAAATACTATTATAAAAAACCGGCGGCTGCTTTTAGCCAGGCTGGTTATTTTACAGCACTGTCGGCAGCGCTGATGACAGGATTGTTTTTTATACGGGCCCATGTTGCAGGCTTATTGTATAATTTTTTACTGGAACCGCTCACAACGCTGTCGCAAATGTTTGCAGCAGCATGGGATGACGTTAAATATGTTTCTATTCTCATTGCTTTCTTTGGATTGCTTTTTTTGATCATAAAAAAGATGAGAAGGTTTGTTTTGATCACGTATTCTGTGATTGCCCTTTTTTCAATAATAGCAGCATTGGCCAATATAAGAGTATTGGTTTTGCTTGGCAGGCCGTTTAATTATCAATGGTTGTATTATTCAGATTTTTTACAAAGCACGGATGCTTCATTGGCAATGGCGGCAAATGTTACCGGGTCTTTTATTATTGGTTGTGTTATGATGCTGCTTGCTTTTATTGCTTTAATATGGTTGCTGTACCAGTTGTATTTAAAAAAGAATTTACCCATACTGTTACTGCTTCCTTTATTGTTTGTTATTTCATTGATAACACAATCAAATACACAAGTGCCTCCGCTTAAAGCTGCTAACCCTGTGTTGTTTTTTATTCAATCAATTGGCAGTGCAGATGCTGCTGCTGCCATTGATAAAAGCTACGCAGGCAAAAGCGATTTTGATAAAAAGAATATTGATAGCCTGCCAGCTAGCTATGCAGCATTATTTCAGGAGCAAAAAATAAAGAACGTGGTTTTTTTAGTGCTGGAATCCACACCATGGGAATATGTAGGCCCTTACAGCAATACCATAAAGGCAACTCCTTTTTTAGATTCGTATAAAGAGAAAGCAGTATTTGAAAATATTTATGCTCATATCCCTTCCACTAATAAATCAATGTTCTCATTCCTGTGTTCTTCTTATCCTGAAATTTCATTTAAAAGTATAACAATCGAAAACCCTGATATTCCTTTGCCATCTATTCCTACAGAATTAAAACAGCATGGTTACAGAACCGTGTTTTTCAATTCAGGTGATAATGGTTACCAGAATGCCGGTGGCTTTTTAAAGAGCCGTGGTTTTGATGAAGTGGAGGATTTTCATACCAATCCTTGCAGCAACAGTGTGTTTAAAGACAAACGTTATTCAAAACATAAGTTGGATGGTGTGGATGACTCCTGTTTATCTGTACGCCTCTTTAACTGGATAGGCACAGATACAGCAAAACCTTTCTTTGCCATGATGTGGACTTTTCAAACACATTATCCCTATTTTGTTTCGGGGCAGGAAAAAGATTATAACACCGGCAATCCATCACTGGAGAAATACCTGAATGCACTGCACCGTGCCGATGAAACACTGCAGCGGATCGTAGAAGGCCTTAAACAAAGAGGTTTGCTTGAATCAACATTGATCGTTGTTTCCGGCGATCATGGAGAAGCGTTTGGAAGGCATGATCAAACAACACATGCATCAGGCGCATACGAAGAAAACCTTCATGTGCCTTTTATACTTATCAACCCTGTACTTTTTAAAGGCGAAAGGATGCCAGCCATCGGCGGCATCAGTGATATTGCACCTACCATTTTTTCTGTACTTCAAAAACCAGTGCCGGAACTATGGCAGGGCGAAAATTTATTTAGTATCAACCGCAGGAATCGGGTTTATTTTTTTAATCCTTATGCTGATTATTTATTTGGCTTGAGAGAAGATAACTGGAAACTGATTTACAATGCTACTGACAATACCTACAAATTATTCGACCTGGCAAAAGACCCACGGGAAGCAAAAAATATTGCTGAAGAGAACGGTGCTTTTGTAAAAGAAGCCGGCGCAAACCTCCGTGCATGGATGTATTACCAGGACCAGTATATGAAGAAGGTATTAAAACCAAAAACTGAAAACAGCACTAAATAATTACAATGAGTAAAGCAATTAAATGGATAGCTGCCCTTGCGGTAATTGCCATCTTGGTTTTTGCAGGGATGAAGTTTTTTTATAAGTCTTCGCCAAAACAAACAGCAGAGCTTATTACTAATACACCGTTGCTGGCAGTGTTTGATCATAACAATGCTGCTGCAGCTAATGAATTAAAAAACAGCCATCACATTCTGATCCGCTTAACCACCGGTGATAAAAGCATCACTGAAGAAGTACAAAGACTATGGAAACCCGGCCCTGTTATTCTTACCGTGGAAACATGGCCCGGCATTGCTGAAAAAATGCAGAAAGAAAATATCCTCGCCATTGTTGCCAAAGGAAGTATTGATGAAAAGATCAAATCACTGGCTTCGTTTATTGGCAAACAAAATCAACCGGTGCTGGTACGTTTTAATCCTGATATGGAAGTGTATGTAGATGCATTTCCCTGGCAAAAGCAATCATCAGAAATGTATGCAAAGGCATTCAATCATTTTGCAGAAGTGATAAAGCAACAGGCGCCTGCTGCAAAAATGGTGTGGGCACCGGCAGGTTATCCCGGTACAGAGGAATATTGGCCCGGAACAAAATGGGTGGATATGGTGAGTGTAACGTTAAAGGGCAGGAGTGAAGGGATGACAAATAATTATCCTGAAGCAAAAGACCAGCAGGAATTGATATTCCGCAAACTGCACCGTATGCGTTTTTTTGATAAACCGGTTTTGGTGATGGGCTCAGAAAAACTAAACAAAGAAAGTTTTGAGCAATCTGCTTTTGATGCAGCTGTAAATTATATACAGCAGAATAAAGACATTGAATTTATTGATGTAAAGGCAGCAGATAAAACTGCATCAGCAGAAAATTTGCGTAAAGACAGCACCTTGATGACAGGTGCATTTGATCCATCACACAGTTTGGTTGACAGTGTGCCTTTATCATGCGAACATCTTTTTGTAAACATAATGGCATTAAAAAGTGGTGTGTTTAAAAAGAAGTTCGACAGTATCATGGCACGTAACCGCAATGCCATTGTTACGATGGAACCATGGAAAGACGAAAACCTGAAAAAGGATCCCAAACTGGTAGAGAATATTTTAAAAGGCAGTTACGACAGTTTGTTTGAAAAACTATATGCTGTAATCGGTACTACCAATAAAACAATCTATCTCCGCTGGCTGCATGAAATGGAAATACCCATCACCAGGTATCCATGGCAAAGCCAGGACCCCATTGGCTATATAAAAGCCTACCGCTATTTTGTAAATTATATCCGCAATAAAAAACCAACGCATATTTATTTTGTATGGGGCCCAGCCGGCGACCGTGGCTCTATGGAGTTTTGGCCCGGTACCGATGTGGTTGATTATACCAGCATTGCTATTTATGGATTGCCGGATAAAAATATTACCGACCACAACCAGCAGGAATCATTCAACACCATTTACAAAAGAAAATACCGGCGTATATGGTTTGCACACAAGCCACTTTTTATAACAGAGTTTGGTGTAAAGGGCCCTGCGTCTTATAAAGCGGAGTGGCTGGCAGCGGCTGCCAAAACAATAGAAGAGAATAAAGAAATAACAGGGATAAGTTATTTCAGCGACTCCGACAGTCCCAAGGCATGGGGTGATATTGAAGCGCCGGACTGGAGTATTTCAGCATCATCTTATAAAGCTTTTTTAAAGCAGCTGAAAACTTCGTTGAAGCAAGAATAATTTTTGTTGTAAAACCTAAAAAAGTTAATTTTTTATTTGTTTTTACACAGTTCATGTAAGCAACAATACTTTGGGTTAAGTTAAAGATTTATAATTTGTCGAAAAATTGCACCTTCGTTTTCATATACCACTAATATATCGTCAAGTGAATTACCAATATAGAATTTGGGTTTTGAGTGCAGCGACCAATTTTGTGGTCTATTTCTAATGAGTTTTAAAATCCAGTTAAAGTCAGGAGCCTTAAATGTTGTGTCTCTTAGATCATTTGTCCACTTATAGATATCGTTTTTGTTCACCATTACGCCGAATTTATAGTTCCAGCTTGAAGCCCCAGGCACAGAAAGCCTTTCGTTGTCAAATCCGTTAACATTAAATAAGTCAAATTCACCGTCTGAAATACCAGATTTTAGATGTACATATTTGGCCAGTGTTTGAATTCTGTCTTGCTTTTCGTCAATGGAAATACTATTTAAAGTTGAATTGCTTGTTGAATTATTTTTACAAGCACATATTGAAACCACAAAAAGAATTAGGTAAAGCTTATTAGTTCGCATACGCTTTCAGTATTGTAGCAATACTTTTTTTTGTGTTGTTATTATTTGTTGATTAAATATATCCGCTTTTTAAAATGCTAGAATCGTCTACAAAAAGATTTTTAATTTCTGAGGATACATTACTGCCTGTTTTAACTATTCCAGCGTCAGCAAATATATTATTCATGTCCTGCGCCTTTTTGTTTTTCCAAACAGCAATCTTAGTAAATCCTATAGCGCAAATTTGATTTTCCTGTTTAAAAGTTTGTCGATGGTAAGCCCATTTGTCATCCCATCCTTCAAGAACCAAAGTGATGGTAAACTTAGTCCATCTTTTTAGTGGCTTTTTATAAATAATTTTTTGAGAACCCAAAACAGCAAACATCCCTTTTTTGGCTGTATTGGCATATAGTTTAGAACGAAATAACAATTCAAACCGAATAAGGTCCATATAATAAAAATATTTGGAGTTGGCCATATATTTTAGTGATTCACAATCGAGGATACTAACTCTTCGTGTTCTTGTAAGAGTATAGTTTGCTTCAATTTTGCTCCAAAATAACTTAGAGCCAATAAAAATATATAGTACGTGAAGCCAGTAGTATAGCATGATCAAATTATTTTATCACGCAAAGAAGGTTCTATTAGTCGGACTTTCCTAATCAAACTCAGCTTTAACAGAAGAATTCCAGGGCATTCTGGGCTTAGGTTTTTTCAAAATGACAAAATGTTTTATTGACTATTCCGCTAACAGGATCTTCATTCTGAATGACCAGGCATAGGATTTTTTAAATGTAAGAGTGAAGCTATCTAATAAATAAAAATTTCAGCCTCACTAAAATGATAAACAAAAAAAGTCCCACCAACCGGCAGGACTTTTTTTTATAGCGGGAAACTTTTATTAGTCTTATCCAAACAATCCACCTTTCTTCAACACTGCCACACCTTCACCAATTTTAAATCCATTGTGATATACTTCAATTTTGTAATTACCTATTACAAAGTTGCTGCCTTGTTTCCAGTCAAAACTTACTGTTTGTTTCTGGCCTTGTGTATAAGACACCTGCACTTTTTGTGTAAATATTTTTTGCCCGTCTTCCCTGGTGCTGAAAGTGCCGGAGCCTAATGCTTCCACAGCAATGGCATTTCCATCGGGGCCTGTAATGCATACATACAGGTCTTTCTGGCCAGATTGTGCAATCCTGTTTTCGTCAAGGTTAAAAGATATACGCAGCTTATCTACTTTCTTTGCTTTGGTGGTTGCTTTTTCTTTTCCGCCGCTTTTTTCATCAATACCAACAATATTAAAGCCACTGGCATGAAGGGTAGAGCCTACATCGATCAAACCTTCTTTTTCTTTTACTACGTTCCTGGTTGAGTCAAGCCCTCTTTGTACAAGGTTCCTTTCTTCCGTTACCTGTTCTTTTTCTTTTGTCAGTTGCAGGTTTTCGCCTTTCAGCACTTCTATCTGCTCTTTGTAAGATGTGATATCACTGTTAAGAGATGCGATCAGGCCTTTAGCTTCTTTTAATTCCGCATCTGATGCGTTTGATTTTGCCAATATAGACTGTATCCTTTTTTTCTTTTCCGCTATTTCCCTGTCTTTAGCAGTAATGGCGCTGTCTTTTTTTACATTTTCAGTTTTTAGCTCATCATACCTCATGGTAGCTTCATCGAGCTGTGTTTTCAGGCTTTCTTTTTCAGCCGCCACAGAAGCAAACATGGTGTCTTTTTGCTGTATGGTTTCTTTTATTTTACTCTTATCCCATATTATATAGCCCCAGGTTCCCAATAAGGCGATCACTAAACCAATAGTGAGAAAAAAGCGCCAGTCGGTTTTAGGTGATTCTGGTGGCGGTGGTGGGGTACCGGTTGCAGAAGGAAAATTTTCGAATGCCATTGTTACAGGTTTTTGTTTTTGATTTGAATGGATATATAAGCGTTCAAATGTATCGAACTGCTGCCTTACGTTGGTAATACAACTTATCACCATACGTGGACAACCGCCAATTTTCCAAAATCATGCCAAAGGGTAGTAAAATCCCCAGTTATGTTTATAAAATGTTTCATACTTACTTTGCAGGACAAAAAAAATGATATGCTTCGTACGATCACCCTCCTTGTTTTCTCCAATATTTTTATGACGGTGGCATGGTATGGCCATTTGAAACAAACCAATGTGCCGCTTTGGAAAGCCATTATTGCCAGTTGGGGCATCGCTTTTTTTGAATATTGCCTTATGGTGCCCGCCAACCGTATTGGCTTTGCAAATGGTATTAGTGGCTTTCAGCTAAAAATGATACAGGAAGTGATAACCCTGGTAGTGTTTGCTGTATTTGCGGTAATGTATTTAAAAGAACCTTTTCACTGGAAATACCTGGTAAGTTTTGTCTTGCTGCTGGGTGCCGTGTATTTTATGTTTAAGAAGTAGGATTTGTTTCCTTTGCGCCTTTGTGGGAAATATTCTTAGTCATTATTTTTTATCTACCAGTTTTCCCACACGGCCACCGCTGCCGGCTAAAAAAACGGCCTTCCCTTCTTTTGCTTTCCTGCACACATGAAAACCTTCCCTGCTTATCCATTGCCAGGTATTGCCATCATCGTTGCTTATATCAATTCCATTAGGGCCACAGCATATCCATTTGTTTTTTTCAAGATACTCCACACAACTTCGATAGCCATGCGGTGCAATAACGGGGAATGTAAAACTGTTGCCGGCATCTGTTGTGATCACACAATTTTTATCAACTGAATCTTTTGCAGTATAATCCCCACCCACAATTATCATGGTTGATCTGTTTTTTACAGCAATTGAATTGGCACCTGTACTTTCTTTGCCCTGGATAATGGGCAGGTCAATTTTTTTATCACGGATAAATAACCTGCTTTTGATGCCGCCGGTTACAAATACAGCTTCCTGCCGGTTTAGTTTTCTTATATTGGTTCCACTGCTGGCAAACATGGCTTCGCCACTATCTGCCATTGGATAATTATTGGCAGGCAGTTGTCTCCAATGCATACCACCATCAAAACTCCGGGCTATAAAAATTTTCCCGTTTACCGGGTCGCCTACAACAATGCCACTCATAAGGTTCCAGAATTCCATAGCATTTAAAAACATTCCCTTTGTTTTATTTTCAAACACTACTTTCCATGTATCACCTGCATCTGATGTACGCAAAATGTATGCAGGTTCACCAATACCCATTATCACGGCGCTTGTTTCATCAAAAGCCTCTATATCCCTGAAATCTGTTTTTTCAAAACCTTTTATAACCACCCATTTCCATGTTTTGCCGCTATCGAGGCTTCGGCCTACAGTGCCATTGCTGCCGCTGACCCAGATCGTTCTTTCATTTACCGCACTCAATCCACGTAAAGAGGTATTACTGTTTTCTGCCAGCAATTGTATGGTTTGTGCTTTGGCAGCAGTATTGGCTACACTGCAAAGAATAATAAAGATAATTATTTTGAATTTAGTTTTCATACAATCATTTTTGCAACGCCAATTTAGGCATTATCAATTATTCATTACCAATTATAAATTGCTATGGTTCCATATTGGATGAGCAGGACAGAGCTGCTGCTGGGAGAAGAAAAGGTACAGCATCTTATCAATAAAAATGTATTGATAGTTGGCCTTGGTGGAGTAGGAGGTATTTGTGCCGAAATGATAGCCCGTGCAGGTGTAGGCAGCATGACGATCGTAGATGGCGATGTGGTTGACCTCAGCAATTGCAACAGGCAAATACCCGCTTTGCACAGTACTGCACAAAAATTGAAAACAGCAGTGATGGCAGAACGGTTGAAAGATATAAATCCTGAACTGAAACTAACAGTGATAACAGAATTTATCAAGGAGGAAAGAATAATTGAAATAGTTGAATCGCAGCCCTATGACTATGCTGTTGATTGTATAGATACGCTTAGCCCGAAAGTATGGTTCATTAAAACCTGTGTTGATAAAAGTATTCCAATTGTAAGTTCTCTTGGTGCTGGAGGCAAAACAGACCCCTTACAAATACAGGTTACAGATATTTCAAAAAGCTACAAGTGCAACCTTGCCCGTTATGTACGCAAGTACCTACACAAAGAAGGTATCTTCTCTGGTGTGCAGGTTGTTTTTTCTGCAGAAGATGTTGATCAAAGCAGGATCATTGAAACAGAAAAAGCATACCCCAAAAAATCGATCATTGGCACTATCAGTTATATGCCTGCTGTGTTTGGTTGTGTGGTGGCAAGCGTGGTAGTGAGAGCATTATATGATAAAGGTTAGCTTTTTACACCTACTACAAATTAAGTAGTCGTTACCGATTACTAAATGTGATTGTTGTTACAGATTTTTCCCTTATCTTCATATTCCATTTTCCTTGTATAACCAGCTAAGTGCATACCCTTCAATTCGTATTACCCTCTGATTATTCCCCCCAATTAATAGAATAAAAATTTAGTGACAAGTAATGTTGGCTATATGAGCAATCATTTGGCCCATTGCTCAGCACCCTGTTGTATTCAAAACCATTTCTAACATAAACTTTCAAAATGAAAACACTTAAACTGTTGCAAAGCCATATGATGTCGCTAATGCTGACACGTATGCGATTTAAATTTTGCCTGGCTGCCTGCTTTATTATTATGATGCTGAGCAGCACAGGTGTATTTGCCCAACTTCCGGCTGAATGGGAAAGCCCGGATATTTTAAAAGCAACTACGGGGCAAAGGCCTGCTGTTGCTGCCCGTGGCACAGGCCAGGCACAAATACTGGCTGTTCCTACAGATGCCAACCCAGATATCCCTCAATCGCTTTTGTGCCAGGATCTGAGGGTTGTTTTTGTGCTGGATGAATCTGGTTCAATAGGAGGTTCTGAAATTACCAGTGTGGAAACCGGAACATTGGCTTTGGCTAATGCATTATTAAACTCTGGCGCCACATTGCGTTTGGTGGAGTTTAATACAAGGTCAACTATTGTTGATCTCGGTGGCACTGAAGTAAACAGTGGTTTTATTACTAACCTTACCTCTTACCTTGGCGGTGGTTTTGGTGGACAAAACTATAACCCTGTTTCATCTGGTGATTGTACAGGTTGGACCAACTGGCAAGATGCTCTGGAAGATGTGGCTGCTCTTGATGCAGACCTGGTTATCTTTTTTACTGACGGTAACCCAACTGCTTATAATGTAGCATCGGGTGGAGATTGTTTTAGTACAGTTAATACAGGTGTTACACAGGATAACATATCTGATGCACTTGATCCTGCTGTTACACAGGCGAATATTGTTAAAGGACAGGGCAAACACATGTTTATTGTAGGTGTTGGTAGTGATTTGAATCTGGATAATATAAAAGCTATTTCAGGTACTGATGCTTTTGATGCAGACCATGATATCCTTACTGCAGATTATACCACGCCACCATTTGCTCAGCTTGCTGCTAATCTTACTGCAGCAGTAAATTCAATCTGCGGTACAGAATTGCAGATTGATAAAACACCTTCTCAAAATGGTGTTTGTGCCGGACAGTCAGTAACGTTCACCAATTCAATTACTAATACCGGCGGTGATTTTAACTTTACAGCATTAAGTGTGGTGGTTTCAGATGTTTATCCAAATGGATATTCAAATCTTCAGTTTGTGCCCTCAGCGCCTCCGGGAGCTTCTATCAGTGGCAATACTGTTACATACAATATCGGAGATATGGCAGCAGACCAAACTGTTACCTATCAAATTTCAGCAACTGTATTGGTGCCAACCCCACCAAAAAATTATAACAGCATTGTTACTGGATCAGCATTTAATGCCAACACAGTAAATGATAATGCTTCTGTAGCATCAGGGTATGCAACAGGGGAACTTACACTGGATCCATCATGTACATCACCTGTTACAGTAAATGATGTTGAATACGATGAAACTGGTACCTATACTCAAACACTGGTAAGCGATGCAGGTTGTGATAGCATTCTTACTATTCATGTAACCATCAACAAACCATCAGCGTCCACAGAAAAAATTGTTGCCTGTGATTCCTACGAATGGCATGGAACAACTTATACAGCATCAAACAATACTGATACATGGACTGGCACTAACGCTGCCGGTTGTGACAGTGTGGTTACATTGGACCTTACCATCAATTACAGCACGTCTCACACCACTACTATTGTTACATGTGGAAGTTATACATGGCCGGAAAATGGTGAAACCTATACAGAAAGTGGAATACATACGGCACAATCAACTAATGCTGCAGGTTGTCCACACACTGAAACATTAGATCTCACAATTGGTAATGGTTCTGATAATGTTACTACTATTAGTCAATGTACCAGTTATACATGGCCGGTAAATGGCTCTACTTACATAGCAAGTGGTACATATATCAGTTCATCAGTTGATGCAGCTGGTTGTACACATAAAGAAACACTTGAATTAACTATTAATAATAAACCAGGTATCGGACCAATTACGGGCCCTTGCAATGTTTGCCGTAAGCAAACAAATGTGCAATACTCTGTAGCAGCAGTTGCCGGCGCTACTTCATACACATGGACATTGCCTTCAGGTGTAACCGGCTCTTCTACTACAAATACCATCGCAGTAGCAATTGGTACTTCATTCACTACCGGTGTTATTAAAGTACGTGCCAACAATGGTTGTGGTTCAAGCGCTGATGCACAGATCACTCTTACTGCACCAACAGTAGTGCCACCAGTACCTGGTGCAATAAGCGGCCCAACTACAATATGTGGTGCAGGTGTATTTACATATTCTATTGCACCTGTGGCCGGAGCTACCAGTTATATATGGTCTGTATCAGGATCAGGCCTGCTAATTACAGGTGGAC
>JAZKGV010000107.1:0-8687 GCA_040385725.1 Bacteroidota bacterium
CACACTTTCGCTATGCCCACCCATTACCGGGATACGAACTGTTGTTGCAGTCACTTTAATATTTGCATCTCCAATTATTTTAACCGTTTCATTTGTCATCTTCATTTCCTCTTTGGTATAACCATTATCAAGGAATACATCAATCTGTGGAATAGCGTTAAGGTCGATCTGGTATTTATATGCCATTTCTCCCTGCACACCATTTCGTTCATTCATCAACTGGTCAACAGCTTTTACGCCGGTGCCGGTAACACTTTGGTAAGTACTCACCACCACTCTCTTGATCTTATATTTATCATGCAATGGTTTTAACACCACCACCATTTGTATGGTGGAACAGTTAGGGTTTGCAATGATCTTATCATCCTTCGTCAAAACATTAGCATTCACTTCCGGTACCACCAATTTTTTTGTAGGGTCCATCCGCCATGCACTGGAATTGTCAATAACGGTAATCCCTGCCTCAGCAAACTTCGGGGCCAGTTCCAATGACGTTCCTCCGCCTGCAGAAAAAATAGCTACCGCAGGTTTTGCTGCAATAGCATCCTGCCAGCTTACCACTTTAAATTTTTTGCCTTTAAATTCCACTTCTTTTCCAATTGATCTTTCAGATGCCACGGGCACCAATTCTGTTACAGGAAAATTTCTTTCGGCCAATACCTGCAGCATTTTGCTGCCTACCAAGCCTGTTGCGCCAACTACTGCTACTTTCATTTTTTGTGTTGTTGTTTTTTATTTGAGTGTATAAATATTTTTTTGTTTCCAGCTTTTATTTTTCATGGCGGCATGGTTGTGTCACTCACTTGTACCGAATACCATTTTTCATCTTTCTTATTTCAAATAATCCGGTCTAACCTGCGGTACCGACCGGGTAACAAAAAGGCCTCCCGTTTTGCGGAAGGCCAGTATCATGATACATATTCATACAACTGTTATCCCTCCGCAGCAGCGCTGTGTGTAATTGTTGTCTTCGTATGTTTAATATTCATCATTGCGACCCCGAAAATAGTAACAAATGAAATACCAGCCAAAATAAAAAATGGCATCGTTTGAGAAACCTACCAATTAAGTGGAGAATACTAAAAAGGGCACAGCTAAAGCTGCGCCCTTTCATCATTCAAACCTTGCCGTAGCTCGTTTATAGCTTCACCACTTTTACCGAAGCGGTGGCATCTGTAGTTTTTACTGCGACAACATAAGTACCGGGTTTTAAAACGGAAGTGTTCACAGGAATATTTCTTTTATCAATTATTTGCTGTTTACCGCTGCTTACCATCTTACCATTCATGTCAAATATCTGTATGATAGCTTCATCAGCATTGGTTGATAGTGACACATAAATATTATCATGCGTTGGGTTGGGATAAACAGAAACTTTTGTTTCTAATGGAGAGATAAGTTTTTCTTCTGCCGGAGTAGCCATCATTCTTGCAGCAAAAGTTGTTGTAACAGTTATAGTAATTTGTTCTTCATCATACAAAGCTGGTGAACCATTATCTGTTGCCCTCACTTTGAAAGTATAAGTACCTGCTGTTGCCGGCCTCCAGGAAAAATTTCCTGTTGTTGCTACGATAGTTGCTCCTGCCGGTGCACCAATTAATGAATAGGTGATTGTTTGTCCTGCATCAGCATCCGTTGCAGTTGCTTTAAATGTAAGCAAAGAATCTCTCTTTATTGTTTTATTACCAATGGCAGCTAATACTGGTGAATCAGCAACAGCAACCACAGTGATCCTTACATAAGCTGGTGCAGATGCCACACAACCAACACTTACATTAAATGCAAATGAATCTACTCCATTAGCATTTAATGACGGAGTATAAGTTCTTACTGCAGCCGTGCCTGTTGAAACAGTTCCTCTCAAAGGATTTGTTACAATATTATAAGTCAGCGGACTGCCGCCTGTTCCTGCCAATGTAATTGGCTTTGCAACATCTTCATTCGTGGTAACACTTTGTGGCGTTGCAATCAAATTATTCACCGGTGCAATGATCAATGCACCAAACGGATTGCCGCCATCAGTTGTAAGATTTAACTGGCGCAATATGGTGAATACACCGGCAGTTGTTACTTTAAAAATAGTTCCTGCATTATAAGTACCGGCTGCGGATGTGATACCATACAATGCACCATCGTTGCCAACTAATAAATTACCTTTTGGCGTTTTTCCTTCTGTTGTTCCGTTAAATCTTTTTATCACACTAAATACACCTGCAGAGGTAAGTTTAAAAATTGTTCCTGCATTGGTAGTGCTGCCACCAGAAGAAGTCATACCATAAAAACTTCCATCGGTATGTTTTACCAAACCACCCAAAGGATATGAACCATCTGTATTAGCTACCAATGATTTGACAATAGTAAATACACCAGTAGAAGATATCTTAAACAGCTTGGCATTATTATTTGTCATTCCATAAAAAAATCCATCGGCTCCTTGTACTAAATTTCCTTCCGGGTTAGCTCCATCTGTTGCATTGGCCAGATGCCTTAACACCGTATAACTACCGGCAAGGCTTATCTTGAAAACAGTGCCGCCAACATTAGTACCGCCAGATGATGTCATTCCGTACAAAAGGCTGTCTTTTCCCTGCACCAAACTTCCTTTTGGTATACCGCCATCTGTAGCTGCAGTAAAATGCTTTATCACAGTATATGTTCCGGCTGGCGTTATCCTGAAAATAGTACCATAACCACCTGTTCCACCTTCTGAAGTGGTACCATAAAAATTACCATCAGTAGCTTGTATCAAGCTTCCTAAAGGAGCCCCGCCTGTTATATTCCTGTTGAAAGAATATAATGTGGTGGTTACGCCTGCACAAATTTTAAAAATAGTCCCGTGTCCGTAAGTTCCGCCACCGCTGTTAGTGCCATAGTATGCACTATCTCTTCCTTTTACCAATGACTCCTGTGGAATGTTACCATTTTTTGCTCCATTAAAATGAGCCAGCACTGTTACAGTTCCTGCGCTTGTCATCCTGAAAGCTGTGCCACCACCATAAGTACCACCTGAACTTGTAACAGCATAAAAATTACCATCGGTGCTTTTTATAAAACCACCATTAGCTGTTCCACCTTCTGTTGCCGGAACAAAAGAATGTAAAACAGTGAACGTGCCGGCAGTGGTAATTTTAAAAGCTGTACCTGCAGTGCTTCCACCACCCGTTCTGTTCATACCATACAATACGCCATCAGAGTTTTGATATAGATTACCATAAGGATTACCACCGTCTGTAGCTGCCGCTAAGTGGCGAAGTACTGTATATACACCGGCTTTGGTAATTTTAAAAATCGTTCCGTTACCAAATGTGCCGCCGGAATAACAACTGCCATACAGGTTGCCGTCAGTGCCCTGCACCAGGTCGCCTTGTGGATATGAACCATCGGCAGTGCTGTTAAGATTACGCAATACTGTAAATACTCCTGCTTTTGTTATTTTGAAAATTGTGCCATAACCAAAAGTGCCACCTGAATAAGCAATGCCATATAAGTTACCATCACTTCCTTCAACCAGGCTGCTATAACTCTGACCCCCATCTGTTGGGCGGTTCAAATGACGCAACACAGTAAAAGTTCCGGCGGAGGTAATTTTAAATATGGTTCCATATCCAAAACTTCCACCACCATAAGTCATTCCATAAAATGCACTATCCTTTCCCTGTACCAAATGCCCACGTGGATTGGTACCATCTGTTGCATAACTCAAATGACGCAATACTGTATAAACACCTGATGGCGTCATCTTAAAAATAGTTCCGTAAGTATTGGTGCCACCACCACTTGTTACGCCATAAAAATTTCCATCAAAGCCTTTGATAAGTTCTCCCTTTGGATAAGCACCATCTGTTACACTATTTAAATGACGCACAATTGTTACAGCACCTGAAGAAGACATTTTGAAAATGGTTCCTCCACCATAAGTACCATTTGTACTTGTCATTCCATAAAAAAATCCATCACTGTTGCGATAGAGATCACCTTCTGGAGTTTTACCCCAGTCTTCAAAAGGCTTTATCACCGTAAAGCCGGTGCCATCTGTTTTGATTGTAAAAGCAGTGCCTTTGCCTGCCATACCGCCGTTAGAGGTTAATCCTGCCAGCACATTTTGTGCCTGAGTTTTTATTGCCACTGTCATGCATAGCATCATAAAAAATGCATGTAGTGTTTTTGTAAACATTTGCTTCATGGTTATACTTTTTAATTGAGCCGCAAATGTTGGTTAGAAATATCTTTTGAGAAATGTGATGATGAATGAAATGAAGAAAAAAAGGGATGAAATGAAAAATCCCCGGTCTTATTGACCAGGGATCACATACATACAAATAAAATTATTACAACCTTCCATTCTTTATTTCATCCACTACGCCAGGATCAAGCAATGTAGATGTATCTCCTAAATTACCCGTCTCACCTTCTGCGATCTTTCTTAAAATCCGCCGCATTATTTTTCCGCTTCTTGTTTTGGGCAGACCAGGAACAAATTGTATTTTATCCGGCTTGGCAATAGCACCAATTACTCTTGTTACTGTTTGTAAAATATCTTTTCTTCTCAAGTCATCATCACCATGATGGCCGCTGTAAATTACATACGCATAAATGCCTTGCCCTTTAATGTCATGAGGATAACCAACCACCGCACTCTCCACCACACCTGCATGCATGTTGATGGCATTCTCTACTTCTGCTGTGCCAATACGGTGGCCGCTAACATTCAATACATCATCAACTCTTCCCGTAATGCGGTACATACCTTCTTCATCTTTTAATGCGCCATCACCGGTGAAATATAAATTTTCATATGTGGCAAAATAATTAGTACGGCAGCGTTCATGGTCACCGTAAGTAGTGCGTAAGATAGAAGGCCATGGTGCTTTGATACAAAGATTGCCTTTCAGCAAACCATGCTCATCTTTCTCTGTAACTTCTTTACCATTCTCATCCACCAGTATCGGTTGTACTCCGGGCATTGGCAATGTTGCCCAACTTGGTTTGGCCGGAGTAATGCCAGCTAAATTTGAAATGAGAACACCACCGGTTTCTGTCTGCCACCAGGTATCTACGATCGGGCATTTCTTTTTTCCAATATGTTCATCATACCAATGCCATGCTTCTTCATTGATGGGTTCACCAACAGTGCCCAATACTTTTAATGAGGAAAGATCTTTTCCCTTTAATGGTTCCAAACCAAAACCCATCAAACTCCTGATAGCAGTAGGTGCAGTGTATAAAATATCTACTTTGTGTTTATCCACCACATCCCAAAACCTTCCTGCATCCGGCCAGGTAGGAATGCCTTCAAACATTAATGATGTAGCGCCTGCACTCAACGGTCCATATACAATATAACTGTGGCCTGTTATCCAACCAATGTCTGCTGTACAGAAATGTACTTGTCCTGGTTGGTATTGAAACACATTTACAAAAGTGTAGTTGGTCCAAACCATATAACCGGCGATAGAATGAACAACTCCTTTTGGCTTGCCCGTTGAACCAGAAGTATATAAAATAAACAATGGGTCCTCGGCATCCATCTCTTCTGCATCAAACTTTACCACCCCATCTTTCTCCACCTGGTGTTCTGCATATTCCATTTCATCTTCCCACCAAACATCTCTTCCTTTTATCATACTGACAGGCGTTCTTGTCCTTGTATAAACAATTACTTTCTTTATCGTTTTATTACCGATCAACGCATCATCGATCACACTCTTAAGAGGAATATCTTTAGCACCACGGTAAGCGCCATCACAAGTGATAATAAATTCAGCGCCTGCATCACCTAATCTATCTGCAATACTTTGTGCACTAAAGCCGCCGAAGATCACAGAATGAATAGCGCCAATTCTTGCACAACCCAACACCGCATACGCCAGTTCCGGTATCATGCCCATATAAATACAAACACGGTCGCCTTTTTTTACACCGTTGTTCTTCAGCATTTGTGCCACCTGGCAAACACGTTTATGCAATCTTGCATAAGTAACCGTTCTTACTCTTTCTTCGGGATTGTTTGGTTCCCAGATGATCGCTGGTTTATCAGCCATTGTTTTTAAATGACGGTCTATACAGTTTTCGGTGATATTGAGTTTACCACCAGCAAACCATTCTATTTTTGGTTCCTTAAAATTCCAGTTAAGTACCTTATCCCATTTTTTTCTCCATTGAAAATTTTCGGCAATATCACCCCAGAAGCCTTCGGGGTCTTCTACACTTTTTTTGTACGCTTCTTTGTATTCGTTGTACGATTTTATCTGATATTGATATGACATAGCAATCAGTTTACATTCTTTACAGCCAAATTAATATATTTATAGCAATAATACCTTCAAAAACAATTGGGTAAAATTTAAACTGCTTATGCAAACCACATCCCCAAAAGGAATCGGCAAAGTGATCTTCTCTTCTTCTCTCGGTACATTAATAGAATGGTACGACTTCTACATCTTTGGTATGTTAGCCAAAACCATCTCTGCAGAATTTTTTCCTGAAGGAAATGATACTGCTGCATTGCTGAGCACATTGGCCATTTTTGCTGCAGGATTTATTGTGCGGCCATTTGGTGCATTGGTGTTTGGAAGATTGGGCGATATAATCGGAAGAAAATCTACTTTCCTGTTAACCCTCGTACTAATGGGCATGTCAACTTTTTTAATTGGTTTGGTTCCCGGGTATAAAAGCATTGGCATTGCTGCTCCATTATTGGTTTTATTATTAAGATTGATTCAAGGACTTGCACTTGGCGGTGAGTATGGCGGCGCTGCTACTTATGTTGCTGAGCATGCACCAGCAGGTAAAAGAGGTTATTATACTTCCTGGATACAAACCACTGCAACATTAGGTTTGTTTGTTGCACTCGGTGTTATTATGGCTGTAAAAAGCAACATGAGTGATGCTGATTTTACTGCTGAATGGGGCGGCTGGCGTTGGCCTTTCTGGATATCAATCGTACTGGTTGGCCTTTCTGTTTATATAAGATTAAAGATGAAAGAATCTCCTTTGTTTGCTAAACTGAAAGAAGAAAATAAAACTTCTGTTAATCCATTAAAAGAAAGTTTTGGACATAAAGCAAATTTTAAAATGGTGCTGCTGGCTTTGTTTGGGGCAGTGATGGGGCAAGGTGTTATCTGGTATACAGGACAGTTTTATGCTCAATCATTTTTAGAGAATACAGTGAAGATCGAGTTTATGCAGAACAGGGAAATTTTGTTGTGGGCCATTGCATTGGCAACACCATTCTTTGTTGTGTTTGGATGGTTGAGTGATATGGTAGGAAGAAAATGGATAATGCTGACAGGAATGTTGCTGGGTGTGATTTTATACCGGCCGATATTCAATACGCTGTTAAAGGATAGCAGCATTGAAAAACTGATTGATAATAGCCCAATTGACCGGCAGGAAATACTGTCGCAAAAATTTGAATTAACCAATGGCAAGTATGATTCCATAAGTATTAAAGAACGCATCATCTTTTATGAAAACGAAGCCAGCTTTAAGGAAACCAGGATAGACAGTTGCATCCGCCATACAAGGATCAATCATAACAAAACAAAATCAACCTTTAGTGATAAACATTTGCCGTCAGCGCTCAAATGGAAATTTATCTTCCTGATTTGGTCAATGATAATTTTTGTAACCATGGTGTACGGACCAGTTGCTGCATTCCTTGTTGAATTATTCCCAACAAAAATAAGATACACAAGCATGAGCCTGCCTTATCATATCGGTAATGGTGTATTTGGTGGATTGGTACCTTTTATCGCCACATTGCTTTCTACAACTTTTACAACAGACCCGCTGGTTGGATTATGGTATCCGATAGGTGTAGCGGCTTTATGTTTTGTAATTGGGCTTTTGTACCTGAATAATAAGGTTGATAAAAATGTAAATGATTAAACTATGAACCAGTTAAAAAAAATAATGGGTGTTGTTTGGATGTTGATCGCACCAGTTGTGATATACATTTTAGTTTCAGGTGCCATTTCCAATATCGGGGATGGTACAAAAGATATTAATAAGCCGGTGCCCTGGATAATCATCATCACCATCTTCACTCCTATCGCTGCAGGCTTATTCATCTTTGGTTATTATGCTTTTAAAGGGGAATACAGTAAGCTGCCGGAATCTTCTGAAGAAATTTAAACATTATGATTTCAGAGGTAAACTAAAACTAAAAGTGCTTCCTTCACCAAAAGAAGAAACAACATGAATGGTTCCGCCATGTGCTTCAATAAATTCTTTAGAAATAGCCAGCCCTAAACCTGTTCCTGATTTTTCTGAAGTGCCTGGCACTTTAAAGTATCGTTCAAATAATCTTGGTAAATATTTTTCTTCGATTCCTTTGCCATTGTCCTTTACTGAAAATATTAATTGCACTGCATCCTGCTTTACTGAGATTTCAACAATGCCGTTTTCGTAGGAGTGTTTGATAGCATTGGTCAAAAAATTATTCAGCACCCACACTAATTTTTCTTCATCCGCATTTATCAAGGGTAAATTTTCAGCAAGCTCTTTTTTTATACCGATGCTTTTGTTCTTTGCTGCATTCAGTACAAACTGTTCTGCCTTTTCAACAATTGTATAGGGAGAAAACTGCTGCATATTTAATTGCAATCTTCCGCTTTCTACCTGTGATAGATCCAGCAACTCACTTAATATTTTCAGCAACCGCCTGTTATCATCTTTCAGGCTTT